>NZ_JAPNUG010000038.1:0-73774 GCF_036631435.1 Ralstonia sp. 1B3
CCGCTGTGATTTCCCGCGTAGCCGGCATTGCTGCCGGACTTTGCTTTCATGCGCCGCGCTGGCCCAGACCGCCGGCCCCGGCGCCGTTCCGCTGTCGCCCATGCCACCCATGGCGCCACATGGCCCGGGCATGATGGAGCGCGGGCCAGGCGCCGGCCCGGGCGGCGCACGCGGCATGGGCCCGCATCATGGCGGCGCGCCTTTCTGCGTGGTCTGAAGCTCAGCGAAGAGCAGCGCGACAAGATTTTCGCCATCCACTATGCGCAGATGCCGGAAGCGCGTGAGCAGCGCAAGGCGATCGAGCATGCCCGCCGCGATCTACATCAGATGGTGGCCTCCGGCCAATACGACGAAGCGCGTGCACGCAGCCTGACCGAATCGCTGGGCCGCGCCGTGGCCCGCGAAGCGCAGCTGCGTGCGCAGGCCGACGCCAAGATCATGCAGGTGCTCACGCCGGAACAGCGCAAGCAGGTCGGCGAGCGTGAAGCCCAGCGCGTGGCGGAACTCGAGCCCGGAGAGGCTGGGCCGGAAGCCCCGCCGATGATGTAATCCGGGGCTCGGACCAAAGATGGAGACGCGGCGCGCGGCTGATCGCTGCGACCGGATTTTCTACCGGTAGACCACGACCGGCACGTGCGCGTAGGTGAGCACCTTGCGCGTCTCGTTGCCGATCAGCAGTCGCCCCATCAAGCTGCGGTGCCCGTGCGATGCCATGAAGATGACGTCGCACGCGTGCCGCTTTGCCGCATCGAGGATGCCCAGATAGGGCTCGGCAAACTGCGACACATCGCTGTCGAACTGCACACCTTCTTCCCGGGCGCGCTCTGCAATGCGCTCGATGCAGTCCTTGGCATGGCCCTGCACCGTTTCCATGTAGTGCGCATGCGGACACTCGCCCACGCCGGCCGAATACGCCATGTTGGGGAATTCTTCAATGCACGTGTAGGCGGTGAGGCGACAGCCCGTGGCGCGCGCCAGCTTGAGCGCGCCGTCGATGGCCTTGCGGCACTGCTCGGAGCCGTCGGTCGGCAGGAGGATATGGGTAAACATGGCGGTCTCCATGGGGAACCCGACTCCACGTTACTGCGCCGGCCGATACGCCTCTATCGTGGAAAACGCTAGTCCAGCACAGGTTTTCGGCTGAGAGGGACGACCGGAAAATCGATGCACGGTCGTTCGCATATTGACGTGGCAGCTTGCGGTCTACCCGCGTTGCCACGCCTGCCGGTAGCGTGACGGCGATGCGCCCAGCTGCAAGGCAAATCGCCGGCTGAAATGGCTGGCGCTCGCAAAGCCGCATCGCTCGGCAATCGTCGCCAGCGCGAGCGTGGTGGTGCGCAGCAGCGTTTGCGCACGCGCCATGCGTTGCTGCATCACCCACTCATGCGGCGCGGCCCCGAACGACGCACGAAACATCCGCGCGAAATGGAATTCCGACAGGTTCGCCTCGGCCGCCAGTTGTCCGAGCGACAAGGGCAGATGCAGCTCGGCATCGATGCGTGCGGCAATGCGTCGGCACACGTGTGGCGCCAGCCCGCCGCGCACGGCAAGCGCTCGCGTGCGGCCCTGAGTCTGAACGAGGTACGACAGCGTGTCGTTGGCCAGGGCGTTGGCGCGCATGCGATCGTCCAGGTCGGTCCAATCGAGCTGGGCGATGTTCGCGCAAGCCTGTGCGAGATGCGCGTCTTCGATGAAGGTGCGGTCGTGCAGCGTGAACAGGCGCGGCTCTGCGTCGAGCAGACGTACCGCGTGCCCGGCCAGCGCGTCGGGCGCGAAATATAGATGAACGAAGCGCATCGGTTGCTCGATCACCCAGCTCGACTGGTGCTCGGCCGGCAGCATGCACACGCGCCCGGGTGCGCCGAACAGGTGCGGCAGATCTTGCCGGTGTGCGGTGTAGCCACCTTGCAGATAGACCGAGCGTGTGGTGCCCAGGCTGGATGTAGCGGGCCTCGTCGTGCTCGTTGCGCCAGATGGCGGCGGTTACGCCGTCGCCCAGATTGGCGACGCGCTCAAGCGATGCGCGCGAGCCGCGTGCAAGCGTGCCGAAGACGCTCGCGTCTGCAGTAACGCGAGGGTCGGCAGGTTGAAGCGAAGGGGATGTGGAGGCGCGGCGCACGCGTCGATGTTACCAACGATGGCACCGTGATGCGCGCGCAAAAGTAGGGGGCTATCCGCCGCAGAGCTGGTGCGCCACTTCGCCCGCCCGCCGTCCACGCGCTGCCAGCCGGCATCGTTGGCGATCTGCCGCTCGCTGACGGTCAGCGCGCCTTGATACAGCTTGGCTTGCGAGACCGAGAACTGCCGGCTGCGGCAATCGACGGTGTACAGAAAATCGGCCATGTCGCCGCGAAAGGCGCCGAACATGCGCTGCAGCGAACGCATGCCCGCGCGGTTCGACGCTTCCACGCGCACCCAGGCACTGACCGGTCCGCTCGGCATGCGCTGGATGCTGCCGACGTCGAGCGATGCGCGGCTGTCCGGTTGATCGGGCAGTGCGATCCAGCGCTCTGCGCCGTCCACCGGCAAGGTCAGCGCTGCGAGCGCCGCCAGCATGCCGGTCAAGACGCGGGGGCCGAAGACGAAGCGCGTCATCGCGGCTTGCCGCCCGGTACGGGGATGGCGATCGAGTCGGAATGACTGCAGGCCATCATCACGCCGGCCTTGTCGACGTCGATCATCACGGTGCCCGGCTTGTCGGCCGTGCTGGGCGTGGCAGCCAGGCTGCCCGACAGGCGCTGCATGATTGCTCGGCAGGTCGGGGCCGTAGAGGCAACGGTCGTGGCCTTGGTTGTCTTCGGAACCGGAATTGCGGCGGGTGCGGCGGCCGCAACAGGCGGCCGGCCAGGCGCGGCTGCTGCCGCAGCCGTGGGTGCCGTTGAAGCGTGCGCGCGCGGTAACGCAACCAGTGCGGCCAGCACGCTGACGGCAATCAGCAACCGCACGGTGCGCCGTGAAAGCGATCGATTGGGGGAGACAGAGACGGCATGAACAGTCCAGGCACGGGCATCCAAATTGCGCCTGCCAAGTCACGAGACAGGCGCGCTCTTTCGACCAGTAACGGCACGCCGCGCGCGAACTGACGTGGCAATCTGCCTCATGGGTCACCCGCGCGTGATTTTGCCTGCGCAAATAGTTCATGTGAACGACATAATCGGAAGCCCTGGAACATTCTCTTGAATGTAGCGACCAACCAATATGCGGGGAGATTTTTTTCCGGCATCGTTGGCATCGTGAAACGGCCTCCACACACGGCCCGCACATGCGGACGATGTAAGCAGACGGGACAAGCAGCAACGGGGTTCGTGCAGTGCCAGAACAAATGGGTCGGCGGAAATGAAAATGGGATGGAATACCCGGCCTTTTCCGCCCTTTGTTTTTCCAAGGGGGCCACTATGATTCACAACATGGCGGTGCGATGCAGCCTTGCGTCGGTCGCCTCATGGGTCGGTTCTCCTCTCTGGAACAGATCGACACGGTCCAGAGATTTCAACCCGCGCCTCGTCAACTGAGCGCGGGTTTTTCTTGAGCGATGCCAACGTAGGATCGCCACCATACGGCCCTCAGGGGTATCGCACACAGCACCCTTCAGTTTTCCGCCGGCGCGCCGTTGTGGTTAGGGCGGAGACACGTGTCGTCTCGGGTCCCGCTTTCCCGTTGCCGTCGCTGTCGCTGTCACTGCTCAAGCCATCGCACTGCCCATGACCCAGTTTCTTCCGGCCCAGGCCGGAGCCTCTCCTGCAGACGTTGCGCCGGGCTCCGAGGCCGCGCAACGTCCGGTGGCGGCCATGGCCGGGGCAATGACCGGGGTGCGCGGTTCCGATTTCGACGCACTGTCACGGCTGTCGTCCGACGCCGTATTGCTGACCGTGGACGGGCATGTCGTGCGAGCCAACCCGGCGGCCGTGCGCTTGCTGGGTGCTCACGACACAGCGCAGCTGGAAGGCCTGCAGCTGGCCGGCCTGATTCATCCCGATGACGTTGCACAGGTGGTGCCGCGCTTGGCCGGCATGGTGAGCAGCGGTGCTTCCGCCCAGCCGGTCGAACATCGTCTGGTGCGCGCCGACTACACGCACGTGCTGGTTGCCAGCGAAGCCGCCGCGTGCGAGCACGAGGGCCAGCCTGCCGTCATGCTGGTGCTGCGCGAAGCCGTGTCGCGTCATGCGCTGGAGCGCCACGTACAGGCGCGCGCCGAGGCGCTGCATGCGCGCCGCCTGCTCGCTTCGGAGAATGCCGTGCTTGCGCAACTTGCTTCCAATGCGACGCTGTCGACCGTACTGCGCCACCTGTGCCTGTACGTCGAACAGGTCTATCCGAACGCCATGTCGGCGCTCTTGTTGCTGGACGCCGACTCGCAGACCTTGCGCGTGGCCGCTGCGCCCACGCTGCCTGCGGCCTATGCCGCCACACTGGAAAACACGCCTGTCGGCCCCGATGCCGGCGCATGCGGTTGCGCCGTGTACCTGGGCGACGCCGTCTTCATCGACAACATTGCGACCGACCCGCGCTGGCAGCATGAGCGCACGGCAGCTCTGTCGGCCGGCTTTGCTTCTGCCTGGGCGTTGCCGATCCGTTCGTCGCGCGGGGACAAGCTTGGCGTGCTGGGCCTGTTCTATCGACAGCCGTGCATGCCCGTGGAGGAAGAACAGCATTTCCTGGACGACGTCACGCACCTGGCGGGCGTCGCCATCCAGAAAGACAACGTCGAACGCGGTCTGGCCGAAAGCGAAGAGCGCTATCGCCTGGCGATCTCGAACTTGCACGAGGGCGTCGTGATCATGTCGCCCGACGGTGTGGTGCAGGCGGCCAACGCCAGTGCCGAGCGCATCCTGCGCGTGCGTCCCGGGCAGCTCGTCGGTCGTAACCGGCTCGACCCGATTCAACGCGTCGTGGACGAAGACGGCAAGGAAGTCGGCCTGACCATGATGCCGTCCGGGCACGTGCTGCGCACCGGCGAGCCGATCTTCGGCCGCGTCTACGGGCTGCTGCTCAAGACGGGCGAGCTGATGTGGGTGCGGCAGAACATCATCCCCATCCGTCGTCATGCCGAGCCGACGCCCAGCAGCGTGATGCTGTCGTTTGCCGACATCACCGACATCAAGCGTGCCGAGCAGCGCCTTCGCCATCTGGCCGCGCACGATGCGCTCACAGGGCTGACCAACCGCAGCTTCTTCATCGCGCATTTGGAGAGCGCCATCGAGCGCGCGCGCGACGAGAGCCGCGAACTGGCGCTTTTCTTCCTCGACCTGGACCGCTTCAAGAGCGTCAACGACACGGCAGGCCATGCCTGCGGCGACACGCTGCTGCAAAGCGCCGCCGCGCGCCTGACCGATTGCATCGGCCCCGGCGACGTGATCGCCCGTCTGGGCGGCGACGAGTTCGTCATCCTCATCGACCAGCGTGTCGAAGGAAAGCGCATTGCGCTGCTGGCAGAGCGTTTGCTGCAGGCCATGCGCGAGCCGTTCGATACCGTCAACGGGCGCTATTACCTGGGCGTGTCGATTGGCGTGGCGCTGTATCCGCACGACGGCATTTCGGGGTCCGATCTGCTGCGTTCTGCCGACGCCGCCATGTACCGCGCCAAGCAGAACGGCCGCAACCGCGCGCAGTTCTACACGGCTGAACTCAACGCCCGGCTGCAACGCCGCTACATGCTGGAAAACGCGCTGCGTGACGCGCGCGAGAACAACGAGCTGCAACTCGTCTATCAACCCAAGTACGACCTGGCCAGCCATCGCATCGTCGGCGCCGAGGCGCTGCTGCGCTGGAACAGCGCCAAGCTTGGGGCGATCTCGCCCGTCGAGTTCATCCCGGTGGCGGAAGAGACGGGGCTGATCGTGCCGATTGGCGCATGGGTTCTGCGCCGTGCCTGCGAGCAGGCCGTGATCTGGTACGAGGCGCTTGGCTACGACTTCCGCATGGCGGTCAACCTGTCGGCGCGCCAGTTCCAGGCCGGCGACGTGGTGCCGATGATCGAGCAGACGCTGGCCGACACCGGCCTGCCGCCCACCGCGCTCGAAGTCGAAATTACCGAAAGCCTGCTGATGGGCGGTGCCGATGAAGTGCGCCCCATGTTCGATGCGCTCACCGCGCAAGGCATCCGGATCTCCATCGACGATTTCGGCACTGGCTATTCGTCGCTGTCGTATCTGCAGCGCTTCCCGATCAGCAACGTGAAGATCGACCGCTCGTTCATCACCGGCATTCCGGGCGATCCGGATTCCGTGGCGCTGACGGAGGCCATCGTCGCCATGGCCCGCGCCCTGGGCATGACCGTCACCGCTGAAGGTGTGGAAGACGCTGACCAGGTGGAGTTCCTCGCCAAGGCGGGCTGCCAGGAAATCCAGGGTTACTACATCGGCAAGCCGGTCACGGCTGAAGGTTTCGACCGCTTACTGCGGGCGCACCTGTCGGTGGTGGATGCCGGCGTGCGCGCCGCGCTGGGCTGACCGCCCGACCCGAATCGCGCTTTTCCCACCGTTCACACCGGCGTTTCTGCCGTTCGTCGCAATCCGCTCCCGCGTGCGGGAGCCGGCACCTGCTGGCGGCATTCCAACAGGGAGACCGCCATGCTCGAGTCGATTACCTCCATCGTGTCGCACACGCCCGCCTGGGTGTTCGTGGTGTTTGCCGTGCTGATCGGCATCGGGGTGCGCCAGTTGCAGCCGCGCGTCGTGTCGCGCCGCCGCCTGATCGTTCTGCCGCTGGCGGTGGCAGCGTACTCGCTGCACGGCGTGTCGACGGCAAGCCATGGCAGCCCGCTGGCGCTGACGATGTGGCTGGTCGCCGTTCTGGTGGCATTCCTGCTGACGTACATGTCGCCGCCCGACGGTGCCGTGTCTGAAACGGCCGACACCGTGCGCGTGTCCGGAAGCTGGGTGCCGATGGTGGTGATCGTGGGCCTGTTTGCCGCCCGCTATGTCTACAACGTGATGCTGGCGATGCACCCGGAAGTTTCCCACTCCGGCAGCTTCATGGCGCTGTTCAGCGCGCTGTTCGGCTTCCTGGGCGGCCTGCTGCTCTCGCGCTCGGTGCTGCTGCATGTGCGTACGCCGCGCCTGGCGGCGGCTTAAGCCAGCAAATCGGCGTTAACACGTTAACATCCTGCATGTTGCAATCTCCATCCAAGACGGGACGACATGCTGGAACTCGACGGCACCATCTGGTTGCGCGCCGGTGAAGACAACTGGGGCGGGCACGGCCGGATCGAACTGCTGGCTGCCATCGGGCAGACTGGCTCCATCACGGCAGGCGCCAAGGCCGTGGGTCTTTCCTACAAGGCCGCGTGGGACGCCATCGACACCATGAACAACCTGGCCGGCGAGCCGCTGGTGGTGCGCACCACGGGTGGCAAGGGCGGTGGCGGCAGCGTGCTGACGCCGCGCGCGCAACGGCTGATCGAGAGTTTCCGCGTGCTGGAAGCCGAGCACCGCCGCTTTGTCGATCGCCTGGATGCCGCCGCGCAAGCCGCCAGTGAAGACGTCAACCTGATGCGTCGCCTGATGTTGCGAACGAGCGCACGCAATACGCTGTTTGGCACAGTCGAATCGGTCGCACCAGGGGCCGTCAACGATGTGGTAACGCTGCGTCTGCCGGGCGGTCAGGCCGTCGCCGCCACCATCACGCAGGAAAGCACACGCGTGCTGGGGCTGGCGCCCGGTGTGCATGCCGTCGCGCTCATCAAGGCGCCTGCCGTGATGCTGATGCGCGGCGCCGGTGAATGGCGCGTCTCGGCAGAGAACCAATTGCCGTGCGTCGTTACGGAAATCCGTGATGGCGCAGTGCAAGCCGAAGTGCGGCTGCGCCTGGCGGATGCCAATGCCGCGTCCGCAAGCGAGACCGTCCTGGTGGCCATGCTCTCGCGCACGGCGGTGGAAACGCTGGCACTGGCCGAAGGCGTGGAAGCCGTGGCCGTGTTTGAAGCATCCAGCGTGATTCTGGGATTGGCTTGAAGCGCCCATGACGCCCAAGACCCTGCTGATCGTCTATCACTCGATGACGGGGGGCACGCGCCAGATGGCCGAGGCCGCACAGGCGGGCGCGGCAGAAGAGGGCGGCGTGACTGTGCGCTTGCTGCATGCCGCGCAGGCTGGCCCCGACGATGTGCTCGCCGCAGACGGCTATCTCTTCGCAACACCGGAAAACCTCGCCGCCATCAGCGGGCAGCTGAAGGATTTCTTCGACCGCTGCTATTACCCCGCGCTCGATCGCATCAACGGCCGTCCATACGCGTGCCTCGTCTGCGCGGGCAGCGATGGCCAGAACGCCGTGCGTCAGATTGAACGCATTGCCACCGGCTGGCGGCTCAAGCCCGTGGCCGAGCCGATCATCGTCTGCACGCACGCGCAAACGCCGGAGGCCATCCTCGCGCCAAAACAACTTGGAGCAGACGACCTGGAGCGCTGTTGTGCCGTCGGGCAGGCCATGGCTATCGGGCTCGCGTTGGGCGTCTTCTAAGGTCAGCGGGTCACAACCGCCGTCAGATGCGGATACGGCGACAGCGGTGCCGCGTCGGGCGCGCGCACGGCATCGGCGACGACACGGCCATCGCGCAGCTCGAATACGTGGTCGCCGAAGATCTCTACATCGGCCGGATCGTGCGTAATCATAAGCATCGGCACCTGCAGCCGCGCTTGCAGGGCAGACAGCTCCGAGCGCATGCGCGTACGCAACGCCGGGTCCAGCGCGGCAAAGGGCTCGTCGAGCAGCAGCATGGACGGCTCGGCGATCAGCGCGCGAGCCAGCGCCACGCGCTGGCGCTGGCCGCCGGAAATCTGCGAAGGGTAATTGGCGGCCACGGCGCCCAGCTCGAACGTGTCGATCCACTGTTGGACGCGCGGGTCGCGGGTGCGGCGCGGCGGGTTGAACCACCCGCGCTTGAGCCCAAACGCGATGTTCTGCGCCACCGTCAGGTGGTTGAAGAGCGCGTAGTCCTGGAAGAGATAGCCGACGCGGCGCTCCTGCGCGCTGAGGTTGACGCGGTCGGCATGGTCGAACAGCGTGCGGCCGTTCAGGACGATGCGGCCTCGCGTAGGTGTCATCAGGCCAGCAATGGCGCGCAGCGTGAGGCTCTTGCCGGCGCCCGACGGGCCGTAGAGCACCACGCGCCGGCTGTCCGAGCGGACGGCAATGTCGAGCGAGAACACCCGCGCCGCGCTGGTGAGCGTTTTCTGCACCACGAGATCGATCATGCCGCCGGTCATGCCAACTGCTCCTGCAGGCTCGGTGTACGCCCTTGCAGCAGGCGGCTGGCCACCACCAGCACCACGATGCACGTGAGCGAGGTGATCAGCACCAGCGTATTGGCCGTGGCGTCGTCGCCGGCCTGCACGGCTTCGTAGATGGCGACGGAGAGCGTCTGCGTGCGGCCTGGCAGGTTGCCTGCGATCATCAGCGTGGCGCCAAATTCGCCCAAGGCGCGTGCGAAGGCCAGCAGCACGCCGGCGGCAATGCCGCGTGCAGCCAGCGGCAGCGTGACGCGAAAGAACACGGCGGCTTCGGGCAAGCCCAGCACGCGCCGCGTTTTCCAATTGATGATCGACGCCTTCAAAGGCGGCGCGAGCCGATTTCATGACCAGCGGGAACGCCACCACCGTGGAGGCAATCACCGCCCCCTGCCAAGTAAAGACGAGCTGGATCCCCAGGCTGTCGAGCCATCCGCCAATCGTGCCGCGCCGGCCCAGCAACACCAGCAGGTAATACCCGAGCACCGTGGGCGGCAGCACCAGCGGCAGCGTGAGGACTGAATCGACGACGTCGCGCAGGCGGTTGCGCGTGCGTGCCAGCGCGTAGGCCGCGCCGACGCCAAGCACGAGGTTGAGGGCAGTCGCCCAGCCGGCCACCTTGAGTGAGAGCAGCAGAGGCGTCCAGATGGATGCGGACATGCGGATAGTTTGCGAGGGTGCCATCGGCCGGCCGGACGATTCCCTCGAACCGAGGTGACGCGTTGGGCGCCGGCGACAGATTGGGTGGGTTCTTCGCAATATAGGGTTGGTTATAACGCCAGGTCAATCCTGACACGGTGATGCCCGGCATGCGGCAAGGGGCATGGAGCCGCCGCCCCATGGCGACTGTCAGGGGCGTTGTTCGCTGCATTGCGACATAAGCCGCGTCGATGGTGGGGAACTAAAAGTTTTGTTGGACAACGTTGCCGCCGGCTTGCCACAATGCGCCAAAACGTAGGCCGGACGTCGCTTTTCACGATCCGGGCCCGCGGTGAACAGGGTCACCGCACAGCAAAAGTCATCCCCCGGGGGAAACCAGTCTTGGCGATGGCCGGAAGCGTTCCGGCGGCCAAGCAGGTGTTTCCAACATGACCGGAGGACGGCAATGGCCGCCGCACATCGCGCAGATGGTTTGCAGGCAGTACGTTTCCCCCGCGCCGAAGATCTGGCGCTGCTGATGGACATGCGCCCCGCGCTCAAGGGGGCGGACGGGCAGTCTCGCGGTTCCGCCCGCCCAGGGGCTTCCGTCCAGATCGACCTGGATGCGCTGCCCGTACCACAGGCGGACGCCGCCTCGGTACCCGCCGCCGCCTTACCCGGCCACGCCGATTCCCTATCCGCACGCACCGCTGCAGACGATGCCGCCAACGGCGATCGTTTCTTCGTGCCGCTGCCGCCGGGCACGGACGTTGTTCCCGTAGACGAGCACGCGCTCCTCTTTGAACCGGCGCCCGCACACCCCGGCCGCCTGCGTCTCGCGGCAGAGCTGCAGGCCGCACGCGGTGTGGCCGAGCGCGCGCGCATCGTGTCGGGGCTGATGGGGCTGATGGGCTTCTCGTCGCTGACCTACGCGCTGACCGAACGCCACGAAAACGCGCCGCCGACGGTGGCCATGCTGAAGAACTACGTGACGCCCCGGTTCCTGCAGCGCTATTGCGACGAACGCCTCTTCACGGTCGACCCGCGTCTGCCTGCGGTGTTTGCGACCGGCATGCCGCTGGTGTGGGATCTGGCGTCGCTCGCGCGTGGGCAGGCGCGCATGGAGCCCGCCTTGCGCGCGCTGCTGCAGACGATGGACGAACACGGCCTGCGCAGCGGCGTGATGTTCAGCCTGGGCGCCGGCAAGGGCACGAGCCATGCGATCGTCAGCCTCAGCTCGCCGCACGCCGGGCGGGAGTGGATCAGCGACAGCGTGCTCGGCCAGTCGATTCTCTTTGGCATGGCGTTGCATCAGGTCTGGCGGGCGCCGCTGCAAACGTTCGCGCGCAATACGCGAGCATGCGGCGAAGAGGCACCGCTTACCGTCATGCAAAGCCGTGTGCTGACGTGCCTGGCCTCCGGCATGAGCGACAAGGAAATCGCCATCAAGCTGCACACGACGGCGCACAACGTGGATTACCACCTGCGCCTGATCCGCCGCCGCTACGGAGCGACCAACCGTGCCCAACTCGCCTACATTGCGGGCCGCCTGAACCTCATCTGATTTGAGCAGGAACGACGTTGTGGAAGCTGCTGCGCGGCAGTCAGCGCGGCAGCGCCACGCAGCGCAGGCACGATGTGCCGTCGGCGCGATTGCACGCAAGGATCATCACTTGCCGGCCGGCCTGGCCCGTGCACGCGCTGCCGGTCAGCACCCGTGGTTGCGCCGGCGCTGAAGCTGCGCGTGGCCCCCTCGGGGCCGGCGTGCCGCCGCCCGCGGGCACCACGGGAATCGGCTCGATCCGCCCACCGGCCGCGTCGGGCACGATGGCCGGCACGTCGCCGGCGTTGGCAACCACTTTCTGCACATAGCCGTGGCGGAAGCCGGTCTCGAAGTTGCCGCTGTAGTAGCACGACAGCGCGGCGCGCAACGCCTGCTGCTGGTCCCCATAGCGCGGCAGCGAGCGCGCGAAGCACTCGGCGAGGATGGTGCCGCCTGCGCGCAGGTTGCGGCAGGCGTCGAAGGCCGTCTCCAGCGTCTCGCCAAAGCGGGCGAGGTTGTAGCGGTTGACCTGCCCGAGGCCGACGCTGAAGTTGTAGCCCTGACGTTCCAGGGAACGTGCCGTCGCCACGGCTTCTTCGAGCGTGGCGGGCTGGCGCACGAGCCGGCCGCCCACCACGCCGATCGCATACGGGTTGTAGGCCGATTCCGTGCGCACCAGCGCTTCGAGCGTGAGGCGGTCCACCCGCGGCGCGCAGGTGGCGGCCAGCGTGGCGAAGGCACGCGCATCAATGCGCGGCCCCGCCACGGCAGAGGTGGCGGCCATGCAGGCGGCAAACGCCATGGCGGCGACGATGAAGGCACTGGCACGCATCGTCGCCACCTTTATCGATAAGACAATACGAGCCCGTGCACCAGCACCGACCAGCCGTCGAGCATCACGAACAGCAGCAGCTTGAACGGCACCGAGATGGTGGTCGGCGCAATCATCTGCATGCCCAACGCCAGCAGCAGATTGGCCACGATCAGGTCGACCACCACGAAGATGATGTAGAGCACAAAGCCCACCTGGAACGCCTTGATCAGCTCGGTGAGGGTGAAGCTCGGCACGAGCACGGTCAGGTCGTCGTTCTTGAGGCCGGCCGCGCGCTCCTTGGGCCAGATGCTCGTGGCGGATTTGACGAAGAAGTTGCGCTCCGATTCCAGCGTGTGGTTCTGCAGGAATTTCTTCACCGGCGGCTGTGCGGCATCGAGGATGGCGATCACATCGTCCACGCTCATCTGGCTGCTCAGGTTGAAATTGCGCCCGCGCAGGTTGTCGACCATGTCCATGCCGACGGGCGCCATGATGAACACCGTCAGGATCAGGGCGATCCCGTTGAGCACGATGTTGGGCGGCACCTGCTGGATGCCCAGCGCCGAGCGCAGCAGGCCAAACACCACCACCAGCTTGGTGTAGCTCGTGACCATGAGCGCGGCAAAGGGTGCGATGCCCAGTGCCGCCACCACGGCAATCATCGCTACGGGATTGGGCAGGTTTCCCATGTGCGTGTCGAGTGTGTCGATGCGTTGTTCTTGTTGAGGGAGAAGCGGGCCGGGCGTTATGCCTGCCCGGGTGCCGCCTGGCCGATGAAGCGCGATACACGCACGCCGAGCCGGTTGCCGACGGCGATCAGGTGGCCTTCGCCCACCGGCGTGCCGTTGGCGAGGATCCGGATGACGGCCTGGTTGAGCGGCTGCGCCAGCTCCATCACCGTGCCGGGCCGCAGCGCACGCAGCTCGGCCAACGACAGGCGCCGTTCTTCCAGCTCGAAGGTGGTGACCAGTTCAATGTCGTCCAGGCTGTCGGTCGGAAGCGGCCTCGCTGCGGCCTCTGTGCCGGGTGCAGCGTTGAGGGGGCAGCGTTTTCGGTTGTCATCGGTTTTTCCTCAATGTTTTCCACGACGATGCGGTTGCCTTGCACCTGCCCGAACACACGCAGGTGCAGCCGCCCCCGCACACGGGCCACACAGCGCAGGGCGTTGCCGGCCGGCAGCCATTTCTCGATGCGCACGATGTCGCCGAGCGCAATGCCGGCAAAGTCGCGGCGCGACAGGAACGTGGCGCCCAGCTCGAAGCGCAGCGGCACCTGCGTACCCATGAAGGCCGCCAGCGGGATGGGCTCCGCAGCCAACTCGGCCGGGCACAGTTCAGGCAGTGCCTGCGGCGCGTCGAACAGCAGCCCTGCGCGTGCCTGCCACGATGCGACCCCGTCTTCGGCAGGTGTTTCATCGCGGCGTGAGACCAGCATTTGCAGGACGTCGGGCCGGTCCAGCCGTATGTCGGGCGAGGCGGCCTCCGGCAACCACGCAAGCGCGCGTCCGCTGCGTTGTTCGATGCCGCGTGCGAGCGGCGCCAGCGCATCGGCCAGCACGGCGCAGCGCAAGGCTTGCGGCACGTGCACATCCGCGGCGTCGGCCAGCCATGCGCGTTCGGCGGCCGCGTCGAGCAGCAGCCAGCCCAGCGCATCGCCCAGCGTGAATCGGTAGGCTTGCGCCGCAGCTTGCACGGCATGGGCCTCGCAACGCACCTCGTAGGGTGTCTCGCCTACGGAAAACGGTAGTGCCGCGCGCGCGAGATAGAGGCGAGACAGCGTGCGGGCCAGGGCCGGGTCCACTGCCGACAGCATGCGGGCGTCGAGCGTGTTCATGTCATCAACATCCGCCCGGCCATGTAGGCGAGCTGCACGCGGTTCTGCGCGCCGTACTTCTTCTTGAGCTGGCGCAGGTGATAGTCGACGTTGTGCGGCGACATGTTGAGCTGCTCGGCGATGGCCTTGTCCGACAACCCGCTGGTGATGAATTCCAGAATCTGCCGTTGCACCTGGGAGAGCGCCCGCGCATGCGCGTCTTCATGCAACGGCTTGGCGTGCTGCATCAGGAATTCATGCACGCCAAGCCCCACGGCATAGGCCTGGCCGACTACGTTGTCGGCAATCCAGCCCTTGGCGTTGTTGCCCGATCCGAAGCAGATGACACTGTGTTCCAGGCTGCGGGGGCTCACGACCCCGAAGCTGATGCCGCTGCGCAGGCCAGAGCGTTCTGCGTCTTGCAGCAGGCGGTGCAGGCGATCGGCATCCGATGGCGCGGTGAGCGTGGCGCCCAGATCCGCCAGGTCCCACACCAGCGGCCACTCGTAGCGCAATGCGAAGGCCAGGCGCGGGTCGACTTCAAAGTAGCGTTCGTCGACGTAGCGCTTTGGCCAGTTGGGCGGCGAATACGCGCGGAAGTACAGCACGCGCGTAATCGATTCGCCAATGCGTGTCAGCCGGTAGTAGCAGAGCCAGTCGAAGCCGATGCTGCGCAAGACGGCGCGCAGTAGCAACTGCCGTTCCTGCGCCCCGTGCGCGGCCCGCAGGTCCTGCGCGGTTTCGGAGAAGGACTCGGCGCGTGCCATTGCGCCCAGGCGGATCGATTCCGCATCGACCACGATGTGTTCTTCGCCAAACAGGATCGGCGCGCGGACATCGCCGGCACCCACATTCGAAGCAGTCAACCGTGGCCTCTCGCGTGGCAAGTGAATGCACTCACTGTAGTGGCGCGCACACGCGGCGATGAACTACCGAAAAGCGTAGTCGACCCCGAATCTTCGTCAGAGATTGTCCGCTTGACTACGAGTTTTCGCGTTGAGCGCAGAGGCCCCTCACTTCTACACTTTCGCAAGAGAAGCAGGTGCTCAACAGCGCCTGTCTTCTACGGAGATTCGTGGGCCCACGCGGCCCCAAAACAGTCCCAACAGTCCAAAACGGGCCCAAAGGCGCTCCATGGCAAAGCCTCGGAATCTTGCTGCAGCGTTGGATGTTCCGCTCTCCGGCATGCGCTGGGCGCGGCTGGTGAACTACGACATTGCGATTGCCGTGTTCGTGGTCGCGGTGGTCGCGCTCTTTGTGCTGCCGTTGCCGACCGTGGTGTTGGACGGGCTCATCTCGCTCAACCTGGCGGCCAGCATCGTGCTGCTGTGCGTGTCGATCTATCTGCCGTCGGCGCTCGCGTTCTCGTCGTTTCCGGCGGTGCTGCTGTTCACGACGCTGTTCCGGCTGTCGCTGAACATCGCCTCGTGCAAGCTGATCCTGCTGCAGGCCAATGCGGGCCACGTGATCGACACCTTCGGCAAGCTCGTGGTCGGCAACAACTTCGTGGTCGGCGGCGTCGTGTTCCTGGTGATCGCGGTGGTGCAGTTCATCGTGATCGCCAAGGGTTCGGAGCGCGTGGCGGAGGTCGGTGCGCGGTTTTCGCTCGATGCGATGCCCGGCAAGCAGATGAGCATCGACGCCGATCTGCGCGCCGGCATCATCACGTCGGACGAAGCCAAGCGCCGCCGTGAAGCGCTCGAGCAGGAATCTCAGTTGCATGGCGCGATGGACGGCGCGATGAAGTTCGTCAAGGGCGACGCCATTGCCGGCATCATCATCGCGGTCATCAACATCCTGGCCGGCATTGCCGTGGGCGCGCTGATGCACGGCATGTCGATCGGCGATGCGCTGCACCGTTACGCGATCCTGACGGTGGGCGACGGCATGGCCTCGCAGATTCCGTCCCTGCTGGTGTCGATTGCTGCCGGCATCGTCACCACCCGTGTGGCCACGCGAGACCGTGAAGCGCGCCACCTCGGCCAGCAGATCGGCGCGCAGATCACCGCCCACCCACGCGGCATGCTGATGGCCAGCGGCGTGCTGCTGGCGTTCCTGCTCGTGCCCGGGTTTCCGAAGTGGTCGTTCCTGCTGCTGGCGATCGGCACCGCGGCGGCCGCCTTCCTGCGCATGCGCCAGCGCCGACAGGCGCCGCCGCTCGACCTGCTTGTGCTCGGCCCCGATGCACGGCGCCTGGCCGAGCCCGAGGCAGGCTCGCCGGCGGAAGGCATTGCGCCGCCCATCGCCGTGCGCCTGTCGGAAGACCTGCGCGGCGAGATCGAACTCGCTGCCCTGCAGACGCGCCTGGCCGAAGCCAAATCGCGCGTGCAGCGCAGGCTCGGTGCGGTGTTCCCGCGCGTGCAACTGAACTGGGACGCGACGTTGCCCGCCCACGGCTACGCGCTGCTCGTGCAGGACGTGCTGGCCGCTGAAGGCACGCTGCCCGAGCGCGATGCGATTTCCGACGGCGCGGTGCCGGCCGAAGACCGTCTTGCCGCCGAAGTCGAAACGCTCATCGAGCGCAATGCCGCTTCGCTCATCGGCATTCAGGAAACGCAGAACCTCATCCAGATCATGCGCCGCGAACACGGCGAGCTTGTAGCCGAACTCACCCGCCTCGTCCCGCCGCAGCGCATTACCGAAGTGCTGCGCCGGCTGGTGCAGGAGGGCGTGTCGATCCGCAACCTGCGCGCCATTTTCGAGAGCCTGATCACGTGGTCGCCCAAAGAGCCCGAAGACGTGATCGGCCTCGTGGAGCTGGTGCGCGTTGACTTGCACCGCCAGATCACCGAGCAGTTCTGCGGCACCAGCCGCGTGCTCGATGTGGTGCTGTTCGAGCAGTCCTTGCAGGAGCGCATCGAGCAGGCCGTCGTGCACACCAAGCAGGGCAGCGTGCTGAGCCTCACGCGCGACGCCAAGCAGGCGATCACCGACCAGGTGGTCAAGATCCTGGGCGGCACCCGCCCGCTGGAGAAAGACCGCCATGGCCGCCCGCTGGCGGTGATGGTGTCGCTCAATTGCCGGCGCTACGTCAAGACGATGCTGCAGCCGGTGTTTGGCGATCTTCCGGTGCTGTCGTACCAGGAGATCGACGAAGCGATCGAACTCAACACCGTGGGCTGGGTGACCAACCCGGCTTGAACACACAGAACACGCGGAACACGCAAGGAGACAGGCCCATGAACATGAGCGCCACCATTCTCGAAGCCACACGCCAGGGCCTGCTGCTGGTGCTGCTGGTCTCGTTGCCCGTGGTGGCGGTGGCGACGGTATCGGCCTTGCTGATTGCCATCGCGCAGGCAGTGACACAGATCCAGGATCAGAGCATCGGCCTGTCGGTGCGGCTGATTGCGGTGATGGTGACCATCGTGGTGCTGGCGGGGTGGGGCGGACGCGAGGTGCTGCGTTTTGCCCGCATGGCACTCGATCAGGTGTTTTACGGCGGTGTGGCGCCTTTCTAGCGGGGGGATCGCGAGATGGCGCTGAACGAACAACAACATAACCGAGCGAGAACACGCGTGAACAAACGCTATCGATTCCTGCAGTGGAGTGCATCAGCGGCGTGCCTGTGGCTGCTGACGACGGCGGCCGTGGTGGAGGCGGCCGAGCTGCGCTGGCGCAACCGGTCGTACACGCTGGTGGCCGAAGGCAAGAAAGTGGGCGATTTCATCCGCGAGCTGGCGGCATCCCAGGGCGTGACGGCGGTCGTCGACCCGAAGGTGGAAGGCACGATCAACGGCAAGTTCTCGGGCCCGCCGGCCAGCACGCTCAATACCGTGTGCGCCACCTACGGGCTCACCTGGTACTACGACGGCTCGCTCATCTACGTGGACCGCGCCGACGATTCACAGACGCAGGTGTTCCCGATCCCGAAGGGCAGCGGCCCGGAACTTGCGCAGATCCTGCGCGCCATGCAGATCACAGATCAGCGCTTCCCGCTCGTCGTGAGCGACAAGGAGAACACGGTCTACGCGTCTGGCCCGAAGCGCTATGTGGAACTCGTGCGCCAGGCCATTGCATCGATTGCCGATCCGTCACGCGGTGCGGACCGCGCCGAGATTCGCGCATTCCCGCTCAAGTACGCCTGGGCGGGCGATGTGGAGATCAACCGGTCCGGCAAGCCCGTGACGATTCCCGGCATTGCCACCATGATGCGTCGGCTGCTGGGCGCGCCCAATCCGGCAGCCAGCAGCCCCGGCATGTCGCCCACGCGCGCCATGCGGCTGACCGGGCCGACGCGGCAGATGAAGCTCAGCTCCGGTGACAGCATCAACGTGCCGCGCATCGAGATCCCGCTGGCAGGGTCGCAAGGGGATTCCGGCTACAGCGCGCAGGCGCCCGCCGCATCGGGCGGTGGTACGCCGCCTGACCTGCCGCGTATCGAAGCCGACGCCGGCATCAACGCCGTGCTCATCCGCGACGTGCCCGAGCACATGGCGCAGTACGAGCGCCTGATCGCCTCGCTCGATACCAAGCCGCGGCTGGTGGAGATCAACCTCACGATCATCGACATCAGCACGGATTCGCTCGACAGCCTGGGCGTGGATTGGCGCCTGCACACCAAGCACGGCGATTTCCAATCCGGCAACGGCAACAACCCGCCGCTCACCTTCAACGTGGGCACTACCGAAGACGGCCAGACCGGCGCCACCACGCCGGTTGGCATGGCGCTCACCGCGTCGATTGGCGGCAGCCTGCGCAACTACCTGCTGGCGCGCATCAACGCACTCACGCAGAGCGGCAACGCGCAACTGCAGGCCAAGCCGAAGGTGCTGGCGCTGGACAACACCGAGGCCATCCTCGAAAACCTCATCCACTTCTACGTGCCGGTGTCGGGCTTCCAGGATGCGTCGCTGTACGGCATCACGACGGGCACGAGCGTGAAGGTCACGCCGCTCATCGTCAACGAAGCCGGGCAGATGAGCGTGATGATGTCGATCGACATCGACGACGGCAACCTGACCAACGACCGCGTCTCGCAACTGCCGGTGGTGCAGGAGCGCTCGATCGTGACCAAGGCGATGATCGAAGAGGGCAAGAGCCTGCTGATTGCCGGCTTCAACTCCGACAGCCTGAACAACACCAAGTCGGGCATTCCATTCCTGTCGGACGTGCCCTTCATCGGCAACCTGTTCAAGTACACCAACAAGACCGGCCAGCACATGGAGCGCTTCTATCTGCTGACCCCGCGCGTCCTGACCACCGCCAGCACCAACCCGAACGACGTGCCCGCCGTGTCGATCCCGGGCGTTGGCATGCCGGTGCCGGGTGCGACCGATTGGAAACCGGGCCCGTTGCCCGACACGCCGGCACCCAATCAGCCGCCGGCCAGTGTCGGTGCCTTGCCCACGCCGCCTGTTTCGCGACTGCATGAACCCGCCAGCCACACAACCCTCGCCGCACTCGGATAAATCGCCCTGGAAGCTGTGCTTCCTGAGCGGTCCTCTGTACGGCAGATCGATGCCGCTGCGGATGGGCGCCAACGTGGTCGGCTCGGCGCCCACCTGCGAAATCATCGTGCCCGACAGCAGCGTCGCCGCGCGGGAGCTGATGTTCGAGGTAGGCGGCATCGCGGTGTCCGCACGGCGGCTGGACGACGCCGAGCCCACGCTCAACGGCCAGCCGTTCGGCCAGACGCGCCGCAGCGTGGTGCCGGGCGATGTGATCGCCATGGGCGACATCCGCGTCGGCATCGAGAAGGTCGGGACGATCCGCATGCCAGCCGCCGCGGTGGAAGGCGCGGGTGCCGCGGTGCTGGCAGAGCGCGTGCCGTCGTGGCTGCCGCTGGCCGCGGCGGTGTGGCTGTCGCGAGTGTCGACCAAGGCGGGCCGCGGGCGGACGTGGCTGGTGGCCGGCATCGGCCTGTGGCTTGCGGTCCTGCTGGCCGGTGGCGTGGTGGCGTTTGCCGGGCACGACGGCTGGTCGCTCTGGGGCCGCGACCCTGCGGCGCGCGCGGCGCAGGTGCGTCATGCATTGGGCGACCCGCCGGAGATCGTGGTGACGCCCGCGTCGGACGGCACCTCGCGTGTTTCCGGCTACGTGCCGACCGAGGCCGACCACCAGGCGCTGCTGAGCCGCGCGCGCGGGTTGTCCGATGTGTCGATCGGCGAGGTGTACGTGGTGAGCGACCTGCTGGCCGCCGCGCAGCAGTATTTCAGTGCGGGCGGCACCAGCGGCACCGCCGCGCTGAACGTGGCCTACGAAGGACACGGTCGCATCGTGGTGAGCGGCACGGCCGATCGCGCCCAGGCCTGGCAGCGCATCCGCAACTACGCGCGCGACGCCAAGCCCGCCGTCGAAGTGGTCGACCGCGTGGCGTGGGATGGCCCGCCGCCGCCGAACATCGCGGCCGAAACGCCGCGCGCCGACGGCCTGCCCGCCATCGTCAGCACGTACGAAGACGAAGACGGCACGCGGTTTGTGCAGACGCGCGACGGCCAGTTGTATTTCGAGGGCGCCCGGCTCAAGGGCGGCCTCCAGGTGAAGAGCATCGCTTCAGATGGTGTGGTGCTCGACCGCGGCGGGCAATCGGTCACATGGCCGGTGCAGCCGCAAACACCGTAGCGCAGCGGGTTCCCTTTCCCGCGCGCGGGGTGTGTCGTACGGAGGGGCCGGCAGATGCGATGTCGGCTTCCACCGCAAGCAGTTGACAGTGAAGTTGGTAGTCCCTTTTCACCCTTTTGACTGACATCCAGGAGAGCACCATGGGTACACCCACCACCGGCGTCGACGGCGCCATCGGCAGCATCAACCAGTCCGGCGAAGACCAGCTGAAGATCGCCACGGCCGTGCAGGCCGCCGCAGCTAAGGGCGCCGCCGCCAGCGGCATCATCGGCGCGGCCCAATCGCTGAGCAACACGGCAGCCTCCGCTGCCGGTGCCGTCCGCGACGGCGCACGCGCGAGCTGACGCGCAACCCAGCGGCGGCGGGCGCGGCCTGCCGCCGCTTCATCGAATTCAGGAGGGCACGATGTCGATCGAAGCAAACGCGATTGCGGCCGTTGCCGCGACTCAGGCCGCACAGGTGCAAGCCGGCGGTGCTGCCGGCGCCAGCCAGGCCGCACAGGTGAACCCCGCCGCGTATGCGGCCCAAGGGCCGGGGCAGGTCGAACAGGGCATCGGCGCTCCAGCAACGCAGGCTGCAATGCCCACCGACGCGCAGCAGTTCGGCAGCATGATGCGCCCCGTTGCGACCACCGCGGCGCAGCCGGCGACGTTACCGCCGCAGCCGATTCCGATGGCCGGCAACGCAACGCCGTCGCCGGTGCCGGATGTGTCGTTCTCATTCACACGGGGGCCCGGCGCCGATGGTGCGATGGGCCAGTGGCGCGACTACGGCCACGACCTCAACGAGCGCTACACCAGCATCAACAGCAAGCGCCAGGAGATGCTCGATTCGCTCGACAGCATGGACGTGACCATGACGATGGTGAAGCTCGCCGACTTCAGCTACTTCGCCTCGATGACGCTGGCCGAGTACCAGATGGACATGAGCTTTGCGCAGGCCGCCAACGGCGTAAGCCACTCGCTGCTGAAGAACCAGGAAGGCTGACATGAACCGATTGCTGGGTGTGCTGATGGCGCTTGCCTGCCTCTTCGGCCTGGCCGGGTGCGAGCAGGAGCTGTACACCGGCCTGTCGGAGGTCGAGGTCAACGAGATGGTGGCCGCGCTGTCCTCAGCCGGCATCAGCGGCCAGAAGCTCGTGCAGGACGGCCAGGGGCAGGAGGGCCGCACCTGGACGCTCACCGTCGACCAGGCCGACATGGGCCCCTCGCTGGCGGTGCTGCGCGCGCAGGGCCTGCCGCGCCCGCGCCTCGCGTCGCTTGGCCAGGTGTTTCAGAAGCAGGGCCTGGTGGCCACGCCGGCCGAAGAACGCGTGCGCTACATCTACGGCGTATCGCAGGAGCTGTCGCGCACGCTGCTGGATGTGGACGGCGTGATGCTCGCGCACGTGCACGTCGTCATTCCCGAGAACGACCCGCTGGCCGACAAGGCCAAGCCCGCGTCTGCAGCCGTGTACATCCGCTACCGGCCCGGCGTAAACCTCACCGCCATGGCGCCGATGGTGAAAGACCTCGTCGCGCACAGCATCGAGGGGCTGAGCTACGACAACGTATCGCTGTTCCTGCAGGGCGCGCAGCCGGTGCCCGTGGATGTGCGCAAAGGCGCGGCGTTGCTCGGCACATTCAGCACGCGCAACCCGCTGGTGTGGTTGCTCGGCTTGCTGATCGTCGCGGCGTTGGTGGTGACCGGTCTCGTCGCATGGCGGCGTGGCGTGTTCGACAACCTCGCCGGACGCAGGCCGGAGCGCGCGTCATGACTCTCGATGCGCGCCTGGCAGCGCTGGTCGCCACGTTCAACCTGCGGCCGGATCGCTACATCGACGCATCGTGGCTGCCGGCGGACTGGCCGCTCCCGCTGCGCGACCCCGCCCGTTACGGCGAGGCCGGGCGCGCCGTGCTGGCGCGGGCGCTGCTGCAGGCCCATCAGCTGCAGGGCGAATGGGACTACGACTTTGCTCCCGTGGAAAAGCGCATCGCTCTGCTGCCTGCCGACGCACTGGGGCGCATGGCGGTGTGCTGCGGCCTGTGCCTGCATCGCCAGTGGCTGCGCGAGGGCGAGGTGTCGCGCAAGACGCGGCAGGCCATCGACCTGGCGTTCGGCGCACCGCTGGTGGCATTCGCGCTGGAGCGCATGCCGGCCTTCGAGGCCGTCGCCGAGACCCTGCAGGCGCAGCGCCAGTATCCGCGCCTGGCGGTGGAAACGCTGCGTGCCCGTGGTCGCCGGCTGCTGACTGATTTTCTGGTGCCCTTCGGCCCGGCCGTCATCCGCCGGCTGGCGTTGAAGTTTCCCCGCAACGCCGCCGATGCCGATCGGCCACCGTATTTGCTGGGCCGCACGCAGCGCGCAGAACTGGGCGAGCTGCTGCGGCTGAGTTTGATTCCTGAACAGGTGCCGGCATGGGACTGGCTTTTCTGATTACCACCGACAAGCTGCACATCCTGAGCGAGCGTAAGGTGCTCAAACAGCACGAGTACGCCGCGCTGCTCGATGCCACGAGCATCCTCGGCACTGCCCAGGAGGAGCGGGAGCGCCTGCTCAAGGATGCCGAGGCCCATCGTGAGCAACAGCTCAAGGCCGGCTACGACGCCGGCTATGAAAAGGGCGAACGCGAAGCCGCCACGCGCCTGTACGCCGATGCGCTGGCGAACGCGCGCGCCCTGGCCGCCATGAAGCAGTTGATGGCGGAACTCGTCACGCGCACGGTGCGCGAGCTGGCGGCCGACCTGCCGCGCGACGCCATCTATGCCAAGGCCTTTTCCCGCATCGAAACGCTGGTCGAGCACGAGCCTGTGCTGACGGTACGCATCGCCCCGCAGCAGGTGGCCGATCTTGAGCGTGTGCTCGGCACCATGACCGACGGTACCCGCCGCGTGCGCGTGGTGCCCGATGCCAGCCTGTCGGAAGAGGCATTGGTGGTGGAAACCGCATCGGGCGTGCTCGAGGCCGGCATCGACACGCAACTGGCTGCGCTGCACGCCGCGCTGGTGGGGGACGAAGCATGACCGAACCGGCCGTGAGCCACATCATCGACGCGGGCGATCTGGAACGCAGCCTGCGCGGCGTGCTGGATCGCGCCGACGGCGTGGGCACCGGCGTGCAGATGCGCGGGCGCATTCACCGTGCGGTGGGGCTCATGCTGAACGCATCCGGCATCCAGGCGCGGCTGGGCGAGGTGTGCGAATTGCGTACGCCCGGTGAGCGCAGCGTCTATGCGGAAGTGGTCGGCTTCGAGCGGCAGTCCACCTTGCTGACGCCACTGGGCAGCGTGCACGGCTTGTCTGCCGCCACGGAGGTGATCCCGTCCGGCAGCGCACATCGCTTTGGCGTGGGCGATGCGCTGCTTGGCCGCGTGCTCGACGGGCTGGGCGCGCCCATGGATGACGCCGGGCCGCTCTTCACCAACGAACGTGTTTCCACGCACGCAGAGCCGCCGAGCCCGCTGTCACGCCGCCGCATCGACGCACCGCTTTCCACCGGCGTGCGCGCCATCGACGCCATGTTGACGGTGGGCATTGGCCAGCGGCTGGGCATCTTCGCGCCATCCGGCGTGGGCAAGAGCACGCTGCTCGGCATGATTGCGCGCGGCGCGCAGAGCGACGTCAACGTGATCGCGCTGATCGGGGAACGCGGGCGCGAGGTGCGCGAATTCCTGGAGCTGTGCCTGCCCGAGGCGACGCGGCGCAAGACGGTTTTGGTGGTTTCGACTTCTGACCGCCCGGCCATGGAGCGGGTGAAGTGCGCGCTGGTGGCTACCGCCGTGGCCGAGTACTTTCGCGACCGGGGCAAGAACGTGCTGCTGCTGGTCGATTCGCTCACGCGCTTTGCGCGCGCGCAGCGCGAGGTGGGCCTGGCGAGCGGCGAGCCGCCCACGCGGCGCAGTTTTCCGCCGTCGACGTTCTCGGTGTTGCCGCAATTGCTGGAGCGCGCGGGCGCCGGTGCGCATGGCGTCATCACGGCCTTCTACACCGTGCTCGTGGAAGGCGACGAAGAGAGCGACCCGATTGCCGAAGAAGTGCGCTCTATCGTCGACGGGCACATCGTGCTCTCACGCAAGCAGGCGCTGGCGGGGCGCTATCCGGCCATCGACCTGCTGGCCAGTATCAGCCGCGTGATGCCGCAGGTGACGACGCCCGCGCACCGCGCCGCCGCGCAACGCGTGCGCGAACTGCTGGCCAAATACCAGGAGATCGAATTGCTCGTGCAGATTGGCGAATACCGCGAGGGCAGCGACGCCCTGGGCGATACCGCATTGCGCGCGCATGCCGCGCTGTCACGCTTCTTTGAGCAGGACGCCGATGCGCATGTGAAGCTGGAGCGCACGGTGGCCGATCTCGAAGCCGTGGTGGGGGCGCTATGAGCGACGTACTCCGTCAACTCGCCCGCGTGCGCGAGGCGCGCAAGCTCGGTGCCGTGGCGCGGGCTCAGAAGCAGGCTGCCTTGGTGGCGCAGGCTGCCGCGCAGAACGCGGCGGCACAGCAGGGGCTGCAGCAGACGGTATCGGCCCGTTCCGCGCACGACGCCGCCATCGAGCAAGCCGTGCGTGAAGATGCGCGCAGTGCCGTCGCGCTGCTATGCGGGGCCAATGCTGCGCGGCTGGCGCTGGATCGCGCCATTGCCGAAGCGCATGTCGAATCGCAGCAGACCGGCACGGCGCTGGCAGCCGAGCAGATGGCGCAGGCACGCGCGCAGCGGCATGTCGCGCGTGCCAACGCCAAATGCGAAGCGGTCGACCGCGCCGAACAGCGCATGGTGGCCGCGCGGCGCCGCGCGACGGAATGGCAGGAAGAAGACGCCGCGCTCGAAGCCCAGCTCGCGCGCCAGTTTGCCGGCCAGAAAACCACCGCCTGAGCCGATGCAAGGGTTCGATCCGCACTCCATGGAAGGCCTGTTCCGGCAGGCGCTGCTGGTGATGCCGCGTCTGCTGCCCATCATGTTCATCGTGCCCGTGTTCAGCGGGCGCGTGGTGACGGGCATGGTGCGCAGCGGGTTCATCGCCATCCTGGCGGTGTTCGTGGCGCCATCCATGGAGGGCGCGGCGATGAACGTGCAGGGCGGCGGCCTGTGGATGGCGCTGGCGCTCAAGGAGGCGCTGATCGGCGTGCTGCTGGGCATGGCCTTTGGTGCGCTGCTCTGGGCCATCGAGAACATCGGCCACCTCATCGATTTTCAGACCGGCTCCGGCAACGCCTCCTTCTTCGACCCCGTAGCGGGGCACGAGAGCGGGCCGACCGCGAGCTTTCTCGGCTTCATGGCCGTCACGTTGTTCGTCACGGGCGGCGGCCTGCACGTGATGCTCGGCGCGTTCTTCGAGTCGTACAAGCTCTGGCCGATCGAACGCATGCTGCCCAGCGCGTCGGTTGCGCTGGAGCAGTTTGCCGTGCACGAGGCTGATAGCGTGCTCGGCTGGACGCTCAAGCTGGCCGCACCGGTGATCATCGTGCTGGTGGTGGCGGAGCTGGGCATCGGGCTGATCAACCGCTCGGTGCCGCAGTTGAACGTGTTCCTGTTTGCCCAGCCCGTGAAGAGCCTGCTGGCCGTGCTGATGATGGTGCTGTTCCTCGGCTTTGTCTTCGAGTCGATGCGCACCTTCCTGGCCGGCAACGGCGAGATGGTCTGGCTGTTGCGTGCGCTGCTGCACAGTCCCGGCGCATGAGCGAGAAACAGCACAAGCCAACACAGCGCCGGCTGGAAGATGCGCGGCGCGAAGGCGAGGTCGTCCGCAGCACGGACGTGACGAGCGCGCTCGTCTTTATCGGAATACTCGTGCTGTTGTGGCAAGGCGGTCCGTGGTTGCTCGAACGCCTGCGTGGCCTGCTCATACAGAACGTGACCGCCGTGGCGCAGGCGCGCGACCCGACTGCGGCGGTCCGGCAGGCATTGGCATCGGCAGGCGCGGAGTGGCTCCTGTTGAGCGCAGCCGTACTGGTGCTGGTGACCCTGCTGGCGGCGCTGGGGGCGTTTGCCCAGGTGGGCGGCATGTTCGCGCCCAAACGCCTGACGCCGAAAATGTCGCGGCTCAATCCAGGCGAGGGCATCCAGCGCATGTTTTCCGTGCGCAACCTGATCGGCCTGGCCATCATGCTGTTCAAGGTGGCTTGCCTGGCGCTGACGCTGTTTGTGGTGATTCGCGGGTCGTTGGCGCTGCCGCTGCAGGCCGGCTATGGGCGGCCGGCGGCGATTCTGGCGGTCGTCGCGCATCTCGTTCTTCTGCTGTTTGGCTGGGCGGCGGTGGTGTATGTGCTGATGGCCGCGCTGGACTACTGGCACGTGCGCTTCGAGTTCTTCAAGAAGAACCGCATGTCGACCGAAGAGCTGCGCCGCGAGCACCGCGAACTGCAGGGCGATCCGCACATCGTGGGGCGCCGCCGCCAGCTTGCATTGGAAGTGCAATACAGCGCGCTGGAAGATCGCATGCGCATTGCCACCGCCATCGTGTTCAGCGCGCGGCATGCCGTGGCGTTGTATTACCCCGGCGACGGCACGCTGCCGATGGTGATCGCCAAGGGCAGTGGCGAGGCTGTCCAGCGCATCCGGCAGATGGCCGAATACCACCTCGTGCCGACCGCCGCCAATGCAGGCCTGGCGGAGCGCCTGCACGACACCGTGCCGATGGATACCACCATCGACCGCACGCTGTTCCGCGATGTGGCCGCGCTGCTGCGCTGGGCCGAAGGCGCAGACGCGGTGGGCAACCCGTACGTGTCGTCTACCTCCTGAACGCGCAAAAAGAACGCGGGAAAAAACGCGGCGAGCGCCTGACTGCTGCGCCCGCCGCTGCAGGCTCGCTTTCTCCGTTATCCGTTATCCGATCCGCACGAGGTCACCCGGGACGACCAGATCCGGGTCCTGCCCCGTTGTGGCTGGCGTATATGGATCGCCATCCAGCGCGGACCAGTCGAACTGGCTGTTCATCGGCGGCAGTTTGTCCAGCGCGGCTGCGGTGCGCGCGTCGGATGCTGGGCCTGTGGTGCCGAGCAGCTTGGCGGCATCGGCCGCGCTCAATTGCCAGAGCGTGCCGCCTGGGCCAACGATCGCGTACTGCGGTGAGGTGCCTGTGCCGATCGATGGCAACGCGTGCGGGGCGTTGGCGCGCAGCAGATCACCGCTGACGCCCTGCATGTCGGGCAGCGGGAACGCGGCAATGGGCTGGTTGTCCTGATCCTGCCCGTTGCCGTTGGCCTGCACGTTCGCCACGGCCGGTTTGGCCGCCTGGTTGGGCACGAACAGCTCGATGCCGAAGCGGGTGACTGCCGCCACGCCCAGGATCACGCCGCCCGGCAGCATGGCGTGGCTCGGCAACCGCTGGCCGACCTTGGGCATCAGGTCGCCGGCAATACGCAGCGCGCCCGCACCGAATGCGAGGTCCAATGCCGCCTTGGTGGCGCCCATGGCCGGGCTGTTCGTATGCATGAGCGCGTCGTTCATTGCCAGCGGCACCGAGCCGACCGTGTACAGCGACATCGTGAATGCCTGCGCACGGTTCAACCACGGGCTTGTGTTGGTCGCCTTGTCGTTGAACGTGGCGCCCAGGCGGCCGGCAAAGTTGCGGCTCGACAGCGCCAGGTTGGCACTCAGGAACAGCGCGTTGCTCCAGAACGACGGTGTGTTCAGGTGCGCGCCGTGCGTGGCAAACCAGTAAGCCGTGTTGCCGTTGTTGAGCGCGAGCGTGAGCAGTTGCAGCGTGTCGTTCGCGCGGCCCACGGGGCTCTTGGGCGACAGCAGCTTGCCCGGCGCCCCCTTGAGTGCCAGTAGTGCTTGCACGTCGGGGTCATCCTTGGCCTTGGGATCGTCGACCTTGGACAGCGCGGCCGTCAGCGCATCGGGGTTGTCCTGGAACCGCGTGACCGCGTCGGCGATGGTTTGCCGGTCGCTCTTCGTCACGCCCCAGCGGCGCCCGTGGTCGGACATGTTGGTCTTGAGCCAAGCCAGTGCAGCGTCCGAATCTTCTGTGCCCAGCTTGCCGACTTGGTCAGAGACGGCGCGTGTCTTGTTGGCTCGCAACGCCGCGATGCCGCCGCGATACATGAAGGACAGCGGGCTGGTGATGGACGGATCGAATACCGCATGCGTAGCGGCGCTTCCGGTGAGCGTTGCTGAGCTCGCCGCCGTGGAGAATGCCCCCGTGAGCGATCCCGCAAAGATCCAGCGGATCCACGGCTTGCGCTTGGGTTCGCCGGCACTGGCGGCGCTGTCCGGCTCGGTGGGCGGGGTGCCGTTGCCGTCGTCGCCGGCTTCGCTGCTCTTTGCAGTGATCGGCTCCGTGGTCGACGCGGGCTCTTTGGGTTGCGCGCCATCTGGGCCCGTCGGCCCCTTCGGCCCCGTTGCATTTGCGGCTGTGGGTGGCGGCGCATTGGGCTTCTTGCCTGCCGCCAGGTTGATCATCTGCACGACGGTCTGGTAGGTGTTGCTGTCGTGTCCGCCCACCGTGCCGGTGGCCTGGCCCGTCGCGCCATCGACCGCACCGGCGCTGGCGGTGGCGTTCAGCGCGTCCATGTGCTGCTGATGGGTGGTCAGCAGATCCGTGCGGCCGGCGGCTTCCAGCACCGAAGCCGCGAGACCGTGCGCGCCCCAGTTGGAGTTGGACGCACTCACGTAGTGGTCGGCCGGCACCACGGAACGCGGGTCCACGACCGTGCCATCGGGCAGCGTCACCTGCGCGGCCGTGCGGCGCGTGTTGCCCATGCCGGCTTCATGCCCGCGCGAGCCGACACCGATGGTGGTCACGCCGTCGGTCTTCCAGCCGGCAATGGCGACCTCGTCCAGCGGCACGGTCTGGTCGGTGACGTCGTTGCCGTTCTGGTCGATATAGCGGCCATCGGCATTGCGGCCGTGCACGTTGATGGAGACGATCGTGTCCGGCGACGCCTCATTGATGAGGTCTTGCGCGGTGGTGCGCGCCGGCTCGCCGGGCTCCGCGTTGAACGGGACGATGCTGTAGTCGTTGACGGCGGCACCGCGCGCCTGCAAAGCGGCATCGAGCGCCGGCACGGCTTCATGCGGGACCACGTAAACGACATTCTTGCCCGCCGCCTGCATGTCATGCCCGAACACAGCGGCGCCTGCCATGCCGTCGGTATCGACTGCGCCGTGGGCGTTGCGGGCGCCGGCCAGTACCAGAATGCGATTGCTGTCCTGCAGCGCGGCGGCCGCCCGGTCGATGCCCAAGGGGTTTTCAATGCGGACCGAGTCGCCGGTGAACAGCGCCTGCACGGCATTGGTGATGGGGCTGGGCTCAAGCCGCGCGTTCGAAGGAATCACGCTATCCAGCGTCCTGCCGGGGCCAAACCTGCGCACGCGTTGCACTGGCACATCGGGCCGCTCCATCAGGTTCTGCGCCGACTCGCTCACCGGCCCCGTCTTGCCGGAGGTGACGACATACGGATCGGACGAATACGCCGCGCTGGGCACCTTCCATTCCTGTTGGCCGATGGCATCGAGCACCGCCTTGGCTTGGTACTGCATCGGGTCGACCACGGGAATATCCAAGCCGCGCTTCTGCAGCGACGTCACGAGGAAATCCTTCATGGCTGGATAGTGCGTGCAGCACAGCCACAGCGATGTGGTGCCCTCGTCCAGTTCCGATACGTACAGGTCGGATGCCTCCTGCAGTTCTTTCTTGACCGCCGGATTGTCGCTCTTGTGCTTGAGCTCGTTGACGAAATCCGCAAACTTATGGGCGGCGACGGCCTGCGGCGGGGGGCTGCCGCTCAGCGCGGCCACCTTGTCTTGATAGGCGTGGCTCTTGACGGTGCCGGCGGTGGCGATGACTGCCGGGCGCTCTCCGCCGTGCTCGACGATGGCGCGCGAGGTGACGTCGACCAGATCGATGACGGGCACGTCCACGTTTTCCAGCGCCTTCGGGAAGGCCGTGCAGGCCGTGTTGCAGGCCATGGCAACCATGGCGGCCTTCAGGCGTTGCGCTGTTTGCAGGCCGTTGCCCACCAGGCGGATGAGCGCGTCCGGGCTCTTGGGGCCATAGGGCGCGTTGGCGTGGTCGACCACGATGGCCACGGGCAGGTCTTCGCCGGTTTGCGCCTTGATGGTCGCCAGCATGTTCTTGGCGGCGATCAGCCCGCCGTTGCTGGAATCGAATGCGGCAAACGTAAACGGCTCGGTGGGCGTGGCCTCGTCGAAGGTCTTGTCCTTGGGCATGTGGTTCATCGCTTCGCGCAGCAGCACGAGCATGCCCTGATGCACCTGTGAGGAGAAACCGTCGACGCTGGCTTCGCTCTTGCGGCTGACACCGTCCACCGCCCCCGCATCGACTGAAGCCTTGATGGCTGCGTGCAGTTCTTCCGGCGTGGTCATGAGGTCCATGCGGCCCATGCGGTGCAGCATGTTGGCCAGGATGGCCTGCGCGCCAAAGTTGGAGTTCCATGCGGTCACGGGATGGTCCACCGGCACGGTCGATGCAAAATCGATCGTGGTGTTGTCGGCCAGCGTGACGGGCGGGATATTGCTGCGCAGGCTGCCCATGCCGGCCTCGTTGCCACCATCGCCCACGCCTACCGTGATGATCCCCTTGCGCTTGTTGGCCTCAAGCACGATCTGATCCTTCGGGGCATTCACTTCCGCCACGGAGATGCCGCGCATGTTGAGGTAATCGCCGTCGGCATTGCGGGCCGGCAGTTCAATGGCGACGACGGCATCGGGCTGCACGCGGTCAAGCAGTTCGTTCGCGGCATCGCGAGCGGGCTGCCCGCGCTTGGCATCGAACGGCTCCAGCTTGACGAGGTGCCCGCCATCGAAGCTCGCCAGCACCGACTGCACGACCGGCATGTTCGCCGAATCGGTGGCGATGGTCATGTCGCGGCCGGCCAGCGCGAGCTTGGCTGCCATTTCGGCAGTGCCGACGGGGCCGTCCGTTTCGGGCAGCGCGCGGCCGGAGACCGGATCCCGCCCAACGGTGAAGCCCGTCACCAGCAGAATGCGCTGGCTGTCTTTCAGCGCGGCGGCTGCGTCTTCCGTACCGCCCTTGACGAAGAACTTGCGGATGCCGCGATCCACGAACAGCGCCTGGATGCGGTCCACCGGCGACATGATGCGGTCGGCCGTGCGCCCGAATACCGACGACTTCCCGCGATAGAGCTGCATGCGCTGGCGCCAGCTCATGCGTACCGGGTCTTTGATGTTGGCGGTGTCGTGTGCGAACTCGGCCTTGCTCAGGATGAGCCGCCGCTGCTCGTCGCTCATCTCGGCCAGCTTGGCGGCCAGCCGGCGCACGCCGATGCCGCGCGGGTGACGGCCGATGGTGGTGCCGTCGGTGCGGTAGTTCTCGGCGTCGAGCAGCAGGTCGGCATGCTGCGACAGCGCGTTCTGCGTGGCGGCGTCGAGTGCCTTTTGCGTGTCGGTAAAACTCGTCAGCGTGACTTCCGGGTTGGCCAGGTCATCCAGGGCGCCCGGCAGCGGCCGCGAGGGGCGGGCAGGGCCCGTGTTGGTCGGGTTGCCTTCGTCGCCCGGTGTGCCGGTCTTGCCGGGTTCGGTGGCCGGATCCCCTGCAGCCTTGGGCTTGCCCGTGGCCGGGTCGATCGGGTCGGTGCCGGGCTTGCCGTCGTTTCCATCGTTTCCGTCTTTACCGGGTGTGGTGCCGCCTCGCTCCGGGGTCTTGCCGCCGGCTTGCAGGATGACCGGCTCGGTGGTCGGGTCGGTCGTGGGGCGCCCGGCACTGGCCGGATCATTGGCCGCTACCGTGGTGGGATCGGGCGCCATCTCGGTGGGCTTGTAGCGGTCGGCGTTGTTCTTCAGTGCGTTGAGCAGACCGACGCGTTCAGTGCCTTGCGACAGCCCGACACGTTCGAGCATGCGCGTTGCGCCCACCTGACCGAGGCCGAGCCCCAGGAACATGATGGATTCGGCCTTCTGCGAGCCCGACATCCGGTCGCCATACATCAGCAGGTCCTTGACCTGCGCGCCGGTCATGATCATGCCTCCGCCCCCGGCCACGAGGTCCGACGCCGAGCGCGTGATCTTGAACAGCCTCGATGCATTGGCCACGTCCGATACCGCGACCAGGCCCTTGCCGGCAAGGCTGTATTCGCCTGCAGCCGATGTGACGATGGCCAACCAGTCGTTCGTCGCTTCCGGGTTGAGGGCGACCACGAGCGGCCGTGGTCGGCCAGCGTGTGGAGATGGTCGATCGATTCGCCCACGATCCAGCCTGTGCCGACCGCAACCAGGGCGCCGCCAATGGGTGCGGCTCCGCCAAACGTGCCGACCGACAGGATCACGCCGCCTACCGCCGTCGCCACGCCGGCCACGATGTCGACCACGTGCCGGATCTTCTGTCCCGTGGTGGTGATGTGCGCGCTGAAGTGGTCGACGTCGGGAACGCCGTTGCTGCCGAGCGCCACCGTGCCGGCAAGGTTCTTCGGCACGTAGATCGTGCCGCCGTCGGACAGCGCGTTGTTGTGGCGGTAATCATCGAGGCTGCTGTAGTCCCAGCCGCGATCGTCGATGTAGTGCGGCTTGCCTCCCTTCTTGTCGGCCACTTCAAACAACGTTGTCGGCATCACGCCCGCGCTCTTGTCCACGTAGACGATCGGAATCGCCTTCACGGTCGGGTTGTCGCCGCCCGCCTCGTGGATCGTTTTGTCGACCTCGTTGATGACCTTGGTGCTGTTGCCGCTGGTAAACCAGGCAGTGCCGGTCGTGCCGCTGCTCTGCGCGCCCGCGTTGTCGGCCTGGATCATCAACGCGCCGCCGATGTAGTTCTTGAGCTGCGTGTCGGCATCGGGGCCGCTGAAGGTTTGCGCCGTGTCGTTGTAGAGCGGCGTGTCCTTGCCGAACGTGGCCTTGGACATCTGCCCGAAGATGGTCTTGAGCCCGCCGTTCTGGTCGGACTGGAACGTCTTGTAGTCGGCCTCCGCCTGCTTCTGCTGGACCTTCTCGTTGCCGCGGTCGAAGGCCCGCTGCAGCATGTCGGCGTTGGGCAAGTCCTTGCCGTGCTGCTGGATCAGCGCGTTGGTGACCGTGGCGCCGTTGCCATCGCCCACGGCGTTCTGCACCGGCACCCACGACGGCATGCTGCCCCCGGAGCCGGAGGTCTGCATGCTGTACAGGAACGACTTGGCGTTGGAGTTGGTGGTCAGCCAGTCGGCCACCTGCTGGGCGTGGTCGGTGCTGGGCTGGTCGCTGGCAAAGCGCGGCGCATCGGCCACTGCGGCGGTCAGGCTGAGGCCGCCGTAGAAGTCGGAGCCGTGGGGCACGAGTCCCGATGTGTCGGGGCCGGCGTTGCTCTGGAACCAGTGCCCGTTGTCGTTGAAGCGGTCCTCAACGGTGGTGAGCAGGTTGCCCGCCACCTCGGGCGGCGCCACCTTGGCGAGGTCCTTCATCCATTTGCCGACGGCGTCGTACTTGACGGTGCTGTCGGCCATCTTGCGGTTGGCGTCCGGGTCGTCGGGGTTGTACTTGTAGACCTGCGTGAGGTCGGTGATCTGCTTGTTGAAGTAGTCGCTGTGCGCGTTGAAGAAGGGCGCGCCGGCCACCTCGTACAGATGCGCGCGTGCGTCGGGGTCGGCACTGGTGACCGACACGTCGTTCATGTTCGTCGACAGGATTTTCAGCGCACCTTCGGCATCGCCGGCCTTCATCTTGGCGGCGACCTGGTCCTTGGTGTACGTCACGCGCACGTCGTAGCTGGCGGCGCCGATCTGCTCGTAGATCTTCTCGGCGGTCGGGTCGTTGGCGTAAGGCCGCGCGAGCTGCACGCACGCGAACTGCACGGGGTCGTTGGTGGCGAGCGCCTTGTCCTGCGCCGACAGCGTCGGGTCGTTCGGGTTGATGTGGTTGATCTGGTACTGAATGGCATCGGCCGTGGCGATGTTCCTGGCAAATGCGAGGCTGCCGTCGTCCCAGTCCGGGTGCGCCTTGGCCAGCGCATCGACGGCGTCGTTGGCGGCCTTCAGGTTGTCGCCGGAGCCGAAGTTTTCGTACGTGGAAAGCTCGCCGCCGAGGGCCGCCTTGAAATCCTGGATGGCCTTGTTCAGGTTGGCCTGCGCCGTGTTGATCGAGTCCTGCTTGTCTTCAGCGATCGTGCGGTTGGTGACCTTGATGTCTTGCGCGTCCTGCAGCTTGTCCTGCGCGTCGAGCACGCCGTCGCGCGCTTCCGACGCGGTGCGCTGGCTCGGGTCTTGCTTCTCCACCGCGTCTTTTGCGTCGTCGACGATCTTGTCGAGCCATTTCGCATCGGGGTCGCGTTTCTTGATGGCGGCGGCCGCGTCTTCGATGGCCTTCTTTTCGCTGCCGGCCGGTGCCTCGTCGGCCTGCCGGCGCAACTCGTTCTGCACCGAATTGATGACGTCGGACAGCGGCTTGTCGAGCTTGGCCTGCGCGGCCGTGGAGTCGTCGCCGTTGTTGATGTAGTTGTTGACTGCCGTGTTGGCCGTCTGGATGGCTGCGTCCGTCTGGGTTTTGGCGTTGGCGGCGGCTTGTTTCTGCTCGGGGGTGGGCGGAGGCGGCGCAGGGGGGGCGGACGGTAGTAGACGATGCGGCCGTTGATCTCATCGATGGCGGGCATGGCGGTCTCCAGCGGCGCCCCATGCGGGGTGGGCCTGATTGAAAACAATCGGGTGATAAAGGCATTCTGGATGCCGGTTGCCAGCGCAGCTATTGGCAAATTACGTAGCGCGGTGCGGGTGTGGGTGCGCCCGCGTTGTAGAAACTACGAGGTTCCGTGGCAGTTTTGGCGCGGCATTGGTAAAACCGCCGAACAGGCGTGCATGCGCGTGCGCAGCAACGGCGCCAGATACAACAACACGAGGGGCAGGGCATGAACCTACGTTTTCTGGAAACCTTTGTCTGGGTGGCGCGGCTGCGCAGTTTTCGCCTGACCGCAGACAAGCTGTTCACCACGCAGGCGTCCATTTCCGCGCGGATTGCCGCACTGGAAGAAGAACTGGGCGTGCGCCTGTTCGACCGCGATACGCGCGGCGTGCAGCTCACGCCCGACGGCCACAAGGTGCTGGAATATGCCGACCGCATGGTGAGCACGCTGCACCAATTGCAGGCTGCAGTGGCACAGCGCCCGGGCTTTGAAGGGCGCGTGCGCGTGGGGGCGATGGACAGCGTCATCCATACGTGGCTCTCGCCGCTCGTTGCACGCACGGCCGAGATGTTTCCTGCGCTGGAAATCGAACTCGTGGCCGACAGCGCCATGCACCTCGTCGAGCACTTGCAGAAGGGCGCGCTCGACATTGCCTTCCAGACCGATCTGCTGCGCGCCGAGAGCGTGCGCAACGTGCAGCTCGCGCAGTACCCGATCCACTGGGTGGTGGCCACCAACTCCCGCCTGGCGCACCCGTATGCCAGCCTGGGTGAGCTGGCGCGCGAACGGCTCATCACCTTCGTGCGCAATTCGCGGCCGCATCAGGACATGCTCAACCTGCTGCACCTGAGCGGGGTGGAGTCACCGCGCGTGAACTGCGTCAACTCGGTGGCCGCCATGACGCGCCTGGTGGGCGATGGCTTTGGCGTGGGTGCGTTGCCCACCGTGCTGGTGCGCGACCGCATCGAGAGCGGCGCGTTGACGGTGCTCGAAGTGGAGCCGGCGCTACCCGCCTTGCCGATCATCGCGTCGTGGCGGGCGGGGGCGGGGCTTGAGGTGCATGAGGCCATCGTTGGCCTGGCGCGCACGATGGCGCGGGAATTCTGCCTGTCGGTCGGGCCGCGCTACGCCATTGCCGAAGAAGTCGAGCGCAACACGGAAGCGGCCTGAGCCGCCTGAATTACGCAAGCGTGCCGTGGCGGCCGCGTCAGAAGATCGAGCGTCCGGTCAGCGTCGTCAGCCATTCCAGCGCCTGCAACCCGGCGAGCGAGTTGCCGCTGACGTCCAGCCCAGGCGACCACACGCACACGCCAAATTCGCCCGGCAGCACGGCCACGATGCCACCGCCCACACCGCTCTTGGCGGGCAGGCCAACGCGATAGACGAAGTCGCCCGCGGCGTCGTACGTGCCGCAGGTCAGCATCAGCGCGGAGAGGCGCTTGGCGGGGCTGGCGTCGACGATGCGCTCGCCGCTCCACGGCACCACGCCGCCGTTGGCAAGAAACAGCACGGCGCGGGCGAGGTCGGTGCAGTCCATCTCGATCGCGCACTGGCGGCAGTACGCATCGATGACGGTTTCCACCGGCATGTGCAGGTTGCCGAAGCTTTTCATGAAGTGCGCCATCGCACGGTTGCGGTCGGCATGGGCCAGTTCGGATTCGGCCACCCGCCGCACATAGTCGATGCGCGGGTTGTCGACCAGGCGGCGCATGAACTGCACCAGCGCGGTCTCGGCCTGCACGAAGCGCCGGCACAGCACGTCGGTCACGACCAGCGCACCGGCATTGATGAACGGGTTGCGCGGGATGCCGTTCTCGTATTCGAGCTGCACCAGCGAGTTGAATGCATTGCCGGAGGGTTCGCGGCCGACGCGTTGCCAGAGCGTTTCGCCTTCGAGCTGGAAGGCCAGCGTGCAGGCAAACAGTTTGGACACGCTCTGGATCGAGAACGGCACATCCGCCTTGCCCACCGTGTGGACGTCGCCGCGGAGTGTGACGAGGGCCATGCCGAAATCCGTCGCACTGGCGCCGGCCAGCTCGGGGATGTAATCGGCAACCCGCCCCCGGCCGAGGTACGGCTGGATGTCGCGGTGGATGGTGTCCAGGATCGCTTGGTAGTCCATGTCAGGCCAGGAGGGCAAACGGTGGGGCGAGGGATTCTACACGCGGGTGCCGCAGCCGCCTCGGCAATCACCTTTTCCTATCGCCTGTCATCCGAAACTTTCGTTGGACCGGGTTCCATCACGCTTTCACAATCTGCCGCACGAACAACCTTGTGGATGAGCTTGCATGACGACGGCAGTGGAGACAGCCCAGGCAAAGAGAATGCCGGAACAACCGGCGCCCGCACCCGCACTGGCCCGCACGGGTGCCAGCGTGGCCTACGCAAATCCGTATTCCGCGCGGCTGGCGGCGCGCTCCGGCGTGCTGCGCGGCCATACCAGCGGCCTGTGCGATGGCTATGTGCAGGCCAACATCGTGATGCTGCGCGATACGTGGGCCAACGAGTTCCTGCGCTTCTGCCAGCTGAACCCCAAACCGTGCCCGCTGCTGGACGTGACCGAGCCCGGCGTGCCGGTGTTCCGCCATCTGGGCCAGGACGTTGACGTGCGCCGCGACGTACCGCGATATCGCGTCTACCGCAACGGCGAACTGGCTGATGAGCCGGCCGACGTTGAAGCGCTGTGGACGGACGACATGGTCGCCTTTGCCATCGGCTGCTCGTTCTCGTTCGAGCACGCGCTGATGGAAGCCGGCGTGCCGCTGCGCCATATCGCCATGTCGCGCAACGTGGCGATGTATCGCACCTCGATCGAGACGGTCGGTACATCCCGCCTGGCAGGCAAGCTGGTGGTGTCGATGCGGCCGATGTCGGTGGCCAATGCCATCCGCGCCATTGAAATCACTTCGCGCATGCCACGTGCGCACGGGGCGCCGGTGCACTTTGGCGATCCGGCCGCCATCGGCATTGCAGATATCTCCCAGCCCGATTGGGGCGACGCGGTGCCCGTGCAGCCGGGCGAAGTGCCGGTGTTCTGGGCTTGCGGCGTGACACCCCAGGCCGTGGTGCAGCAGGCGCGGCCCGAGCTGTGCATCACGCATGCGCCGGGGCACATGCTGATCACCGACCTGCGCACCGCAGCGCTGGCCTGAACACGCGGTCGCAGGGCCAGAAGAAAGACGGACGGGTAACGGGGTTCCAACTGGCGCACGCAGAGGCGCTGGTTTATAGCAATAAGCGATCAACGCATCGAGACAGCATCAGTAACAAGGAGGAAACACCATGACAACCGAAGCCACGGTTGCGCGAGCGCCCGCCGAGCCGGACGCCTCAGCCGCAGCCAATTCCGGCGGCCTGTTCCGCTGGTACGGAGAGATCTCCGCGCAGGAGCGGCGCACGTTCTGGAGTTGCAAGGTCGGCTACGCGCTCGACGCGATGGACACGCAGATCCTCAGCTTCGTCATCCCCACGTTGATCGGCGTGTGGGGGCTGTCCAAGGCCGATGCGGGATTGATCGGCACGTGCACGTTGCTGGCATCGGCGGCGGGCGGCTGGGTGGCGGGCATCCTGTCGGACCGCATCGGCCGCGTGCGCGCGCTGCAGATCACGATCCTCTGGTTTGCGGTGTTTACCTTCCTCTGCGGCCTCGCGCAGAACTACGAGCAACTGCTGATTGCGCGCACGCTCATGGGCTTCGGCTTTGGCGGCGAGTGGACGGCCGGCGCCGTGCTGATCGGTGAAGCCATTCGCGCGCAGGACCGCGGCAAGGCCGTTGGCATGGTGCAGGCCGGATGGGCGCTCGGGTGGGGCGCGTCGGCATTGCTGTATGCGTGGTTCTTCAGCGTGATGCCGCCTGAGACTGCATGGCGCGCGTTGTTTCTCGTGGGGATCGTGCCGGCGGTGTTCGTGTTCTTCCTGCGCCGGCTGGTGAAAGAGCCGGAAGTGTTTCAGGAAGCGAAGTCACAAGCCGCCGAGCGCACGAGCTTCTTCGCGATTTTCTCGCCACGGCTGTTGAGCACCACGCTGCGTGCCGCCGTGCTGACCACCGGCGCACAGGGCGGCTACTACGCCATCACCACGTGGCTGCCGACGTTCCTGAAGACCGAGCGCCATCTGACCGTGCTCGGCACCGGCGGTTATCTGGCCGTGGTGATCATCGGTTCGTACATCGGCTACCTGACCAGCGCGGTGCTGACCGACCGCCTGGGGCGCAAGCGCAACTTCATCCTGTTTGCCGTGGGCTCGATGGTGGTGGCGCTGGCTTACACGCACCTGGAAGTGACCGACAGCATGATGCTGCTGCTCGGCCTGCCGCTGGGCTTCTTTGCGTCGGGCATCTTTGCCGGCATGGGCGCCTTCCTGACCGAGCTGTTCCCGACGGCAGTGCGCGGCTCGGGCCAGGGCTTCTGCTACAACGTCGGCCGGGCGGTGGGTGCGTGCTTCCCGTTCCTGATCGGGCAGGTGAGTGCGCATTCGTCACTGGGGCATGCCATCGGCATCTTCGCGGCGGGCGCCTATGGGTTGCTGATCGTGGCGGCGCTCACGCTGCCGGAAACACGCGGCCGGGAACTCGAATCGATTTAACTCCTGTGCTTTCCCCCAAAAGTGCACAGCGCGCGGCGTTTGGAAGACGCCGCGCTTTTTTGCCAAATATAAATCGGCATACCCCACCAATGGGTGGGAATGATCTAACATTTTTGTGTTTTCATTTGCGTTGCAATTGCGCATGCTTCGGTTGCGTAAAAAACCGAAGAGGAAGCGCCGATTTATTGCCCGATGATTCGCATTCGGGCAAGCACTCAGCCGCAATGCAAGACCCAGCGCGGCTTCGCGGCCAGCGGACAGTGTCAGCAACGCGCGCGATCCTTCATCCTGTTTTCTCTGCGTCTGCCCGTTATTTTGGGAATACCCTAAAGAAGGGGTAATCCTATTCAGCCTTTCTGTTTAAAAAAACGAGGGGTGGCGGCAATGGCGCATTCATTGAGAAAATTGCGGCCTGCACGACGCCCGGTTTCCCCGCCCCCGCGGTTGCACAAGAACAAGAAGGAGGCACGGACGAGGCGTCAATCGAATCCCTTCGTCAGTCCTGTGTGCTGTATGCGCGTCTGCGACGCGTATGCCGTGCTTCTTCTATCCGGTTATGAAAATTCTGTCCGTCTTCGGCACGCGGCCCGAAGCGATCAAGATGGCGCCCCTCGTCAAGGCGCTGGCCGAGCAGTCGGCCATGGAGTCCGTCGTGTGCGTGACGGGGCAGCACAAGCAGATGCTGCAGCAGGTGCTGGACCTGTTCGACATCACGCCGCAGTACGACCTGGAACTGATGACGCAGAACCAGACGTTGAACGGACTCAGTGCCCGCCTGCTCACGGCTTTTGACGACGTGCTAGAAACGGTGCGCCCGGACCGCATCCTCGTGCATGGCGATACGACCACCGCAATGATGTCGGCCATGGCGGCGTTCCACCGCCGCATTCCCATCGGCCATGTGGAAGCCGGCCTGCGCACGGGCGACCTCTACCAGCCGTGGCCGGAAGAGATGAACCGCCGCACCATCGACGTGTGTGCCGATCTGCTGTTCGCCCCGACCGATTCGTCGCGCCGCAACCTGCAGGCGGAAAACCTGGGCGGCCGCATCGTGGTGACGGGCAATACCGTGATCGACGCGCTGCTGCAGACCACGCAGCGCATCGTGACGGACGACGCCTTCCGCGCCGAACTGGATGCGCATTTCCCGTTTCTGAACGACGAACGCAAGGTCCTGCTCGTGACGGGCCACCGCCGCGAGAACTTCGGTTCCGGCTTCGCCAACATCTGCGATGCGCTGGCCAGGCTGGCGCGCCGCGACGACATCCAGATCGTCTACCCCATCCACCTGAACCCGAACGTGCGCGGGCCGGTGCAGGCCGCGCTGGCAGGCCTGCCGAACGTGCATCTGATCGAGCCGCTGGACTACGCGCGCTTCGTGCGCTTGATGCAGCGCGCCCACGTGATCCTGACGGACTCTGGCGGCGTGCAGGAAGAAGCGCCGTCGCTGGGCAAGCCGGTGCTGGTCATGCGCAATGTGACGGAGCGCCCCGAGGCCGTGCAGGCCGGCACCGTGCGCCTGGTCGGCACGGAGGTGGACAGCATCGTCGGTGCCGTCAGCCACCTGTACGACAACGACGACGCCTGGCGCGCGTTCTCGCAGCGCCTGAACCCATACGGCGACGGGCTCGCCTCGCAGCGCATCGTGGCGGCCTTGGGCGGTGCGCATGTCCAGGAGTTTCTGGGCGAAGAACTTCAAGCGGCCTGACGGCCGAAGGCAACGAAGACCATGTCCACGCTCGCGATCGATATCCTGCTGGTGCTCGCGTTCTGCATCATCACGCTGCTCGTCGTCTACACGGCGCGGCACTACCTGTTCACGCTGAACCGGCTGTTCGGCCGTCAGCGTCAGCCGTATCTCGACATCGAACAGGGCGCGTGGCCCAGCGTGGTCGTCTGCGTGGCGGCGCACAACGAAGAGCGCGTGATTGCCGACTGCCTCAACGCGCTGCTGCTCGTGGACTACCCGCGCGACAAGCTGACCATCATGCCGGTCAACGACCGCTCCAAGGACCGCACGCGCGAGATCATCGACGAGATTGCGGCGCGCAACCCCGGGCGCTTCCAGCTGTTCCACCGCACCGAAGGCCGGCCCGGCAAGGCGGCGGCGCTGCGCGATGCCACGCAGTTGATCGACGCCGAGATCATGATCGTCTTCGACGCCGACTACCTGCCGGCGCGCGGCCTCATCAAACAGCTTGTGGCGCCGTTCTTCGACCCGGAAGTGGGCGCCATCATGGGCCGCGTGGTGCCCGTGAATGCCGGCGCCAACCTACTGACGCGCCTGCTTGATCTGGAGCGTGCCGGCGGCTACCAGGTGGACCAGACCGCGCGCATGAACCTGGGCCTGGTGCCGCAGTACGGCGGCACCGTGGGCGGTATCCGCCGCCGTGCGCTGGACGACATTGGCGGCTGGAACATCGACACGCTGGCCGAAGACACCGACGTGACGTTCCGCCTGCTGCAGCACGGTTGGAAGACGGTCTACCAGAACCGCTCCGAGTGCTACGAAGAGGTGCCTGAAGTCTGGCCGGTGCGGCTCAAGCAGATCAGCCGCTGGTCGCGCGGGCACAACCAGGTGATGGTGAACAACATCCGCAAGCTCCTCGCCAACGATCGCATCAGCCGGCTGGAACGGCTGGACGGCGCATTGCTGCTGCTGATCTTCGTCATGCCGATGGTGCAGCTGGCCGGCTGGGTGGTGGCCGTCATCCTGTTCTATGCGGCGGCGCAGTCGATCGTCTCGGGCTGGGTGCTGCTGGCCGCGCTGCTGTGCTACGGCGGGCTCGGCACGAATGCGGCCTTCTTCGAGATCGCGGCGGCCACCTACCTGGACGGCCATCGCAATCGCATCCGCCTGTTGCCGCTGAATCTGTTTGGCTTCCTGGTCAGCATGATGACGATCGCACGCGCTGGCGTGACGCAGGTGATCGACGCCGTGAAGAAGCGCGAGCTGGTGGGACAAGACCGAGCGCTTCCGCACGGAAGCCGCGGGCGTGGTCAACATCATGGCCGGCGACGTGCCGGTGCCCACGGGCACGGAGGGCACATGATCGGAAGCATGCTGCTGCTGAGCGGCTCGGTTGCGGGGCTGCTGGTGCTGCCGTTCCTGCCGGCGTTGTCGGAGTGGCTGCGCCCGACCGATTCCGCGCCGCTGCCGATGCGGCGTGACCAGCCGAACAATCTCACCTTCTTTGCCAACAGTTTCCGCCGCCGGCTGCAAGAGCAGTACGGCGTGGATATCGAAGCCATGCGGGCCGCAGGCGCCGCCTACCAGGTGCCCGTGAGCGCAGAACTGAGCGTGGGGCGCGACCCGCGCGGCCGCCCCGCAGTCGAGCAGTCCGGGCTTGCGCGCATGCTCGACAAGGTCAACCACATCGTCGTGTTCCGTGGCAACGCGTGGCTGGGCCCGCGCAGCCGCGTGCGCGCCGACTTGTATGTCGAGCAGGACGTTGAAGTCGAGCGCGATACCCGCTACGAGCCTGCCTGGCCGAAGGGGATATCGAACTGGGCGAGAACGTGGTGGTGCAGCGCTGGGTGCATGGCCGCAATGTGCGGCTGCTGCCGAATGTGCGTGTCGAAGGCCGCGTCACGGCGGAGGAGCGCATCGTGATGGCCGCCCCGGCGCGCTTCGAGCGTGCGGGCGCCGGTGAGGTGATGTTTGGCGACGTGCGCAGCGCAGCGCAGCCGGTCGGTTTGCCGAAACCGGCCACGGAGCGCCGCGTGCTGGACGGCGATGCCACGCTGGCGGCCAACGAGGCAACCGATTGCGACTACGTGGTGCGCGGCGATTGCCGCGTCGCGGGTGGCATGGCGCTCCAGGGCAGCATCAAGACGCATGGGCACCTGCGCACCGGTGATGGCGTGCGCATCGCGGGCACGCTATCGGCGCGCAAGAACCTGGAAATCGGTGCGGGCAGCGCGGTGCTGGGCCCGCTCATCGGCTTTGAAGACATCGTGCTCGGGCCGAACTGCCGCATCGGCCGCCCCGATGCGCCGACCACGCTCGTCTGCAACCGCCTGTTCGTCTCGCCGGGCTGTGTGCATGGCGTGATTACCGCGCACGAGTTCGCGCGCTTGAAGGCTGAGGAGGCACGCATGGTCACGTTCTGGCGCGCTTGCGTTTGCTGCTGTGGCGCGGTGCTGGCCGGGCTTGCCCTGTCGACTGCTGCGCACGGTGCCACGATGTTTGAAGACTTCACCACGCCCGACGGCGCCATGACCGTCTTCGCCCAAGGCGATTACGTCGAGCCCTACGTTGCGATCGAGGCCCTGCTGGTCGCGCACCGCCTGGGTGTCGACGTGCAGGCGCCGGCAGTGGGGCTGGCCAATTGGCTGCTGCCGTATCAACAGGCCAATGGCACGTTCCCGCGCATCTGCCGCAGCGGCACCGATGGGTGGGCCGCATGCGGCCAAGCCGATGCGGATGACTCGCAGGCCGTGTTCTGGTGCCTGCTCGTCAACGAGATCCTGCACGGCCCGCCGCAACTGCTGGCCAGCTGCAGCCTGTCGCTTGCGCACCTTGCCACGTTGTGGGACCCGAAGCGCACGACGTTCCAGGCGTTTGCCGATCGGCCCGAAGCCTACTTTGCCGACAACGTGGAAGTGGCTGGCGCGCTCAAGCGCCTGCGTGCCGACCCGAAGGCCGCGTTGCACTACACGCTGGAGCTGGCCGCGCTGCCGTCGCACAAGCAGATGATGGACGGCCTCGCCCATGCCTACGGTTACCAACTGAACGGCGCGCTCGATCCGGCACGCGTGAGCCTGCCGCCCACGCCGTACGGCTTTTACCCGACGGCGGTTGCGTCGGTGTATCCGTGGGTGCATGACCTGGAGACCGGCTCGGCTGCCCGGCGCAAGTGGGCGGTGTGGATGTTCCGCCATGGGCAGACGTGGCTGTCGGGCAAGGCAGACCCGTTCCCCTGGGGCCTGATCGCCTGGGCTGCCTACACGCTGGGCGATGCGCCGACCGCGCAGAAGTGGCTGCAGGCCGCGCCGCAATGGCGCGCCGCCGGCCGCTGGAACTTGATGGAAGAGGGCGCGCTGATCGGGCTCTCGCATGCACTGGCCGTTTCCCAATGAGCACACCTTCCAAGCGCATCGACTGGCGCAAGCACCTGACCAGTCTGCTGATCCTGATCGCCTTTACAGCCTGTGCGCTGCTGCTGGCGCGCAACCTCAGTGCCGGCCCCGGCCGCCCGCAGACCGACGACATCGTGCTGGTGGTGCCCGACAACCTCGGGCAAGACAACCGCATCTACGTGCAGGCCTGGGAAGACGCGGCGCTGGAAGAGGGCGTGCGCCTGCGCACCATGTCGGCATCAGATTTCGTGCGCCACGGGTTGAATGGGGAGCGCGTGTTTGCCGGCGTGATCCTGCCGGACACCGTGCACCGTTCGATGACGACCGCGCTGGTCAACCAGATCAGCCAGTTCGTGCAGGACGGCGGCGCGCTGATGCAGGTGTATGACGCCGGCATCCTCATGAAAAGGGCTTCTACGAGGACGGCGCCTCGCGCCTGTCGACGCTGGCCGGCGTGCAATACGGTTTCTATTCGACGCTGGGCGAAAAGATGGCCAGCCAGGCGACCGTCTACGGCCAGCCCGATGCGATGGTCGATCTGCATATTCCGCCGGGGCGCTGGATTGTGTCGAATGGGCGTGCGGTGCTGTCGGGCTACGGCCAGGACATGCTGCAGTACCCGACCCTGCGCACGCACGGCGACTACGCAGGCAAGGTGCTGCTGCGCTCCGAAGACAACTCGATCATCGCCGGCGAGCGCACCGTGGGCAAAGGCCACGTGCTGTTCGTCAACCTGCCGCTGACGTATCTGAAGCTGCGCACCGACGGCGTGCTGATGCACGGCTTCCTGAGCTACTTTGCCAGCCACGTATTGGAGCAGCCGCGCCTGTCGCCGGCGCCGCAGGGCGTGGGGGGCCTGGTGCTGAACTGGCACTGCGATGCGCGCATCTGTATTGACGCCACCGACAAGCTGATCGAAGACGGCGTCTTCAAGCGCGGCCCGTTCAGCTTCCACATCACCGCCGGCCCCGACCAGCGCCAGTTTGGCGACGGGCTGGGCGTGAACCTGGCCCACAACCCCGCGTTTGCGGAGGTCGTGCACGGCCTGATGAAGCAAGGGCACGAGGTGGGCAGCCACGGCGGCTGGATTCACGACTGGTTCGGCCTGAACGTGACGGAAGACAACCAGGCCACCATGGAGACCTATCTGCAGAAGAACGCAGACGCCATCGAGGCGCTGACCGGCAAGCCGCAGACCGAATATTCCGCCCCGACCGGCAACCAGCCCGAGTGGGCGACGCGCTGGCTCGACGAGCACAACGTCAAGGGCTACTACTTCACCGGCAACATCGGCCAGGGGCCGACGCGCACGTATCGCAACGGCCGGCGCGACGCGCACATCTGGTCGTTCCCGGTGCAGACGTACGGGCAGTACGCGACCATTGAAGAAGCCGACATGGCGCACATTCCGGAAGCGGAGATTGCGGCGTGGCTGACCTCGCTGGTGAAGTTCACCACGGAGTCCGGCGAGATCCGCCTGATCTACTTCCACCCGCCGGGCGCCGTGCGCTACCTGCACGCCATTGACGCCCTGATGGAAGCCGCCGATGCGCAAGAGGCGCGCAAGCGCTTCCGCTGGCACACCATCACGCAGATGGCCGACTTTGCCGAGCGCCGCGAGAACCGTGTGGCAGACGACATCGGAGCGCGGCGACGTGCGCGTGACGGCAGAGAACCCGGACACCCTGAACGAGCTGACGTGGCTGTTTGCGGCCGACCGTTATGCCGAGCCGCGCGTCGAGGCCGGGCAGGCCAGTGTGGTGCGGGAAGGCAACAACTGGCGCGTGGTGGCGGGCGCCGTCAGCAAGCTGACGATTGCAGCCAAGCTGAAGACCGGCACCTGAGCACAAGACACAACACGACAAGCAGAGAGGCCGCCGCCACGCATCAAAAAAGGCCGGCGCCCGCATCGACAACAGACGGGGAAATACAGCGTGGATCGAACTCCAATTGCGTGGGTGGTGGCGGCTGCCATCTGCGGCATGACAGCGCCCACGGCATGGGCACAGGCCGCCGCGGCCAAGCCCGCCGAAGACGCGCAACCGACACAAGCGGCCGAAGCCATGCAACCGGCCGAGCCGGCGACACCGCAAGAGGCCGCGACGGACCCAGAGCAACCGGCCGCACAGGAAGGTGCCACGCCGCCAGCAGATGCAACGGCATTGGCCGCAACGCCCGTGCCGACGCCCGGTGCCACCGCGCCCACCGTGCCGGAGCCGCTGCCCGAACCCTACGCCCCGGAGCGCGCCGCCATCGAGGCCGTGCTCGACACCGGCCGGATGAGCGATGGCTTTGGCGGCGCCACCGCCGTGGCCCTGCGCGGCATGATGGTCACCTCGTACGGCATCTGGCAGGCCGAGCTGGACCGGCAGAGCCGCTTTGGTTTTGCGGGCCAGTACGGCGCGCTCTCGCTCACGCGCGATCTCTCGGAGGATTACTACGTCCTCGTCGGTGCGGGCACGGGCAACAGCGAGCTGTTCTCGAAGTGGCGTGTGGATGTGGCGGGCTATCGCAAGTTCGGCCCCGACCGCCGTTTCGTGGCCGGCATCGGCGCCTACTACGCGCAGGGCCAGGACAGCGTGCGCAATGACCAGGGGCTGGTGCTCAGCACGCTGGCGTATTTCCCGTCGGTGGTGCTGGAGGGCGGCCTGCGTTTCAACCGGGCCAATCCGGGCATGGTGTTCGGCCCGAGCCAGTACATCGCGGCCACGATCGGCAACGACGAAAAGCGCGCGCTCGTCCTGCGCGTGGAACACGCCCGCGAGGCCTACCAGGTGCTGACCACCGGCACCGAGCGCGCGGACTACAACAGCATGAGCTACGCCATCCAGTGGCGCGAGCGTGTCGCGCGTGACCTGCTGCTCATCATCGGCGCGCAGTACTACCACAACCCCTTCTACAACCGCACCTACGGTGAGATCGGCTTCCGCTGGAGCTTCCGATGAACGCCAAGCCCGTCGAGGAGGGGCCCGCCGACAGCCTGCCCACCAAGCGCCGGCTGCGCGGGCATGAGCCCAAGCGCGTGATCGGCTATCGCGGCGATCGCATCGTCATGCACCGCGCGATGCGACGCCTGTCGTTTCCGCTCTGGCGCTGGATCGATGTGCTCGGCATTCCGCTGGCGCTCACGGCCGGCTACTGGGCGCTGTGGCCAACCATTGCCGGGCTGTGGGAACGCATCATCAGTTTCTGGAGCGTCGCCCTGGAGGGGCAGGTGCGGCTGGCGGCCGTGAAGGCGCTGGTGCCGGGCTTCGGCGCGATTCCGTATCCGCACAGCGACGCCGCGTTGCCCACCGCCGTGCAATGGCTGGTCGGGATGATCGTCACGCTCGCGTTGCTGTTCGGCACGCGTTTCATCGGCGGCCGCGCGTTGCCGCTGGCGTACTGGCTGCGCTTTATTGGCGTGGTGCAGGCGAGCGCCCAGTTCTACTTCTTCATGTGGCCCGCGAGCTTTCCGTATGACGGCGGCGGCTCGATCGGCTCGCTCACGCAGGCGTCGGTCGTGGTGGTGCTGATCACGCCGTGGCTCTATGCGCTGATCTACAACGTGCTGGACTTCGGCCTGATCCGCAAGCTGGTGCTGTCCGTCATGGGCATGGCGTATCTCACGGTGTTCATTCCGTTTCAGTACACGCTCGCATCGGTGGTGCTGCTCAAAGGGTCGATGCTGTGGTACCCGCAGATCTTTCTGTTGTGGGCGGTGTTCCTGCAGTTCGGCACGCTGGTCGGCTTCTATGCGTGGGCGATGAGCTGGAACGCGCGTGGGGCGGGTGGGCGGCGTCTCTCGTAGGCGCACCGCCAGCCTGCGAGGTGCCGTCGCGCGTCGCAGGCAGGGGGCTTCGTCGGCCAACGTGGCCTGCGTACCCGCAAGAGCATGAGGCCCGTACGCTGGAGCGCGAGCCTGGAACGGTCGATCACGAGCGTCGACGGCTCGAACGTGATCCTCCAACCGTCGAGGTCGACCCTCCGAGGGCCGAACACGAGCCTCAAACAGTCGTCTTCCACAGTCAGAGGTCGAAATTTTCGAGCTCGGACAGCCACCTTCCAGCCTCGGACCGTCGCGCATGAGCCTCAGAGGGCCAACGTTGACGGTTTGAGGGTGGCGCTCGGGCCTCGGAGGTCCGATGTATCGGATGTTTTTGGGCCGCGTTCGGGCCTCCGAGGGTCGTGCGCCACTGTTTGAGGGTCGCACGCCGCTCTCGGGCTGTGGACATCGGATGTTTGGGACGGATGCACGCACCGAAAACTGTGGCGCACCGCCGTCTGCGGGGCAACGGCGGTGCGTCAAGGGTGAGGTCCGCTTCGGCAAGGTTCGATTGCCGCGCGCTGCGACGCGGAATCCGCAATATGCGCACCGCTGTTGAAGCCCCAAGCCTCGTGCATGGAATCAGGACGTGGAAGAAGCGTCCGCCGTTGCAATCGGCCCAGTTCACTCAAGCAAAGGCAAAAAAAACGCGGCCGAAGCCGCGCAGATCTCGCTTTCCAGAGAGAGGGAGCAATGCCTGGTTACTGTTGCGCCACCGTTGCGGGTTGGGCCGTGTTGGTGGTGTTTGCCGCGTTGGCCGGTGCGGCCGGCGGCAGATCACCCCATCCGCCGCCCAGTGCCTTGATGAGCCCCACCGTGGAGTTCACGCGGCTGCCGGCCAGTTGCACGCCGATGCGTTCGGCGGACAGCATGTTGCGCTCGGCATCGATCACGTCCAGGTAGTTGACCGAGCCCGCGTTGTAGCGCGTGCGGGACAGCTGCGCGGCACGCGTGGAAGCGCGCACGGCGTCGTCCTGGGCCTTGGCCTGATCGGCCAGCAGGCGCAGTTCCGAGAGGTTGTCTTCCACCTCGCGGAAGGCGACGAGCACGCTTTCGCGGTAGTTGGCAACGTTCTCTTCATACGCGGCGCGCGCCTGCTTCACGCCGGCGCTGCGGGCGCCACCGTCGAAGATCGGCAGCGACAGCGCAGTGCCCACCAGCGGCCCGAGAATCCACGTGCGGCTGCCCCATTTCAGCAGATCGCCGATGTCGTGCGACTCGTAGCCAAAGCCGCCCGTGAGCTGCAGTTGCGGGAAGAACGCCGCACGCGCCACGCCGATCCGCGCGTTGGCCGCAGCCATCGAGCGCTCGGCAGCGGCCACGTCGGGACGGCGTTCCAGCAGGGCGGAAGGCAGGCCTGCCGGCACACGCACATCCAGCGTGGTGAGCGGTTGTGCATCCATGTTGAAATCGGCCGGTGCCTTGCCCAGCAGCGTCGCCAGGGCGTGCTCCAGCACCGCGCGGCGACGTTGTACGCCGATGCGGTCAGAGCGTGCCGTGGCCAGTTCGGCATCGGCGCGGGCAACGTCCAGTTCGCCGATGTCGCCAGTGTTGAAGCGGCGCTGCACGAGCTTGAGCGCCTCTTCGCGGCCGACCAGCGTGCGGGACAGCAAGGCTTCTTCCGCATCCAGCGTGCGCAGGCTGAAATACGTCTGCGCCACGTCGGCCTGCAAGGTCAGCCGTGCGGCACGGTACAGCGCTTCGACGCGCTCGGCGTCGGCACCGGCGGCATCGATGTTGTTGCGCACGCGGCCGAACAGGTCCACCTCATACGCCACGGTGGACTGCGCGCGCCAGTACGTCTGCGGCTGCACGGGCGCGCCGACCGGCAAGCCGGCCGATGCCGCCGACGCCCGCTGGCGCGTCGGGCCGAAGCCCACGTCCAGTTCCGGGAACAGCGATGCACGGTTGGCCTGCACGAAGGCGCGCGCCTGCGTCACGCGGGCGGCGGCGGCGGCCAGCGTGGGGCTGGCTTCAGCGGCCTGCGCTTCGAGCTTGTCGAGCGCCGGGTCGTTGAAGATCTTCCACCATGCGCCGTCGGCGGGCAGGGCGGGCTCGGCGGTCTTCCACTTGCCTTGCTCGTTTGCGGCCAGCGGTGCATCGGTCGCCTGTGCTGGCTGCGCTGCTTCCTTGAAGGCGTTGGGCGTGCCAACGTCCGGCTTCTCGTAGGTCGGGGCGAGCGAGCAGGCCGCCAGGAACAGCGCGGCGGCCAGCGCCAGCGGGTCCAGCGGCCCGCGCGCATGGCCGGACCCGTTTGTTGTTGTGTCGACGCGTTCATAACGATGTCTTGATGAGTGTTGACCTTAGTGCTGGGCCGACGGCACAGGCAGCGCGCCATCCAGGTCCAGATCACGATCGGGTGCATCTTCCGAGCGCTGGCCGCGGCGTGCCGCCAGCGTGCGCAGCAGCACGTAGAACACCGGCGTGAGGAACAGGCCGAACAGCGTCACACCCAGCATCCCCGCGAACACGGCCACGCCCATGGCATGACGCATTTCCGCACCGGCGCCGGTCGACACCACCAGGGGCACCACGCCCATGATGAAAGCGATCGACGTCATCAGGATCGGGCGCAGACGCAGGCGGCAGGCCTCGATGGCGGCTTCCACGATGGTGCGCCCTTGCAACTCCAGCTCGCGCGCAAACTCCACGATCAGGATGGCGTTCTTACACGCCAGCCCCACCAGCACCACCAGACCGATCTGCGTGAAGATGTTGTTGTCTCCATGCGAGACCCACACGCCCAGCATGGCGGCGAACAGGCTCATCGGCACGATCAGGATCACGGCCAGCGGCAGCGTCAGGCTTTCATACTGCGCAGCCAGCACCAGGAACACCAGCAGCACGCAGATCGGGAAAATCCACACGGCCGAATTGCCGGCCAGGATCTGCTGATACGTCAGATCCGTCCACTCGAAGCGCACGCCCTTGGGCAGCGTTTCATGCGCGATGCGCTCCACAGCCGCCTGTGCCTGGCCCGACGAGAAGCCCGGGGCCGGGCCGCCGTTGATGTCGGCAGCGGTGTAGCCGTTGTAGCGCACGACCATGTCCGGCCCGAAGCCTTGCGACACACGCAGCAGCGATGACAGCGGCACCATCTCGCCGGCCGTGTTGCGCGTCTTCAGCTGCAGGATGTCTTCTGCATGGGCGCGGAACGGCGCGTCTGCCTGCACCTTCACCTGATACGTGCGGCCGAAGCGGTTGAAGTCGTTCACGTACAGCGAGCCCAGATACACCTGCATGGTGTCGAACACGTCCGTGACCGGCACGCCCAGCTGCTTGGCCTTCACGCGGTCCAGGTCGGCATTCAACTGAGGCACGTTGATCTGGTAGCTCGAGAACGACGGGCCCAGCTCAGGCGTCTGGCGTGCCTTGGCCATGAAGGCCTGCGTGGCGGCAAAGAGCTGTTCGTAGCCGACCGAACCACGGTCTTCGATCTGCATCTTGAAGCCGCCCACCGTGCCCAGGCCCTGCACCGGCGGCGGTGGGAAGACGGCAATGAAGGCGTCCTTGATCGCACCGTACTGCTGGTTCAGTTGTCCGGCGATGGCGCCGCCCGACAGGTTGGCGCCCTTGCGCTCGTCAAACGGCTTGAGCGTGACGAACACGATGCCGGCGCTCGGGCTGTTGGTGAAGCCGTTGATCGACAGGCCCGGGAACGCCACGGCACTTTCCACGCCGGGGTGCTTGAGGGCGATGTCTGACATGCGGCGGATCACGTCTTCCGTGCGGTCAAGCGAGGCACCGTCCGGCAGCTGCGCGAAGCTGACGAGGTATTGCTTGTCCTGCATCGGCACGAAGCCGCCCGGCACCTTGTTGAACAGCAGCGCGGTCGCACCGATGAGCGCCAGGTAGATGCCCAGCATGACCGCCTTGCGGCCGATCACGCGCGAGGTGCTGCGGCCATACGACTCCGATGCCGCACCAAACACGCGGTTGAACGGACGGAAGATCCAGCCCAGGCCCTTGTCCATTGCACGCGCCAGCCAATCCTTCGGTGCGTCGTGGCTCTTGAGCAGCAGGGCAGCCAGCGCCGGCGACAGCGTGAGCGAGTTGAAGGCCGAGATGACGGTCGAGATGGAGATCGTCAGCGCGAACTGCTTGTAGAACTGACCGGTCAGGCCCGTCATGAAGGCCAGCGGCACGAACACGGCAATCAGCGTCAGGGCAATGGCGATGATCGGGCCGCTCACTTCGCGCATGGCCTTGTACGTGGCCTCGCGTGGCGATAAGCCTTCGGCAATGTTCCGCTCGACGTTTTCCACCACCACGATGGCATCGTCCACCACGATCCCGATCGCCAGCACCAGCCCGAACAGCGACAGCGCGTTGATCGAGAAGCCGAACATCAGCATCAGGCCGAACGTACCGATGATCGACACCGGCACCGCCAGCAGCGGAATGATCGACGCACGCCACGTCTGCAGGAACAGGATCACCACGAGCACCACAAGCGCCACCGCTTCCAGCAGCGTGTGCGTGACGGCTTCGATACTGGAGCGGACGAACTGCGTCGGGTCATAGACGATGCGGTAGTCGACGCCTTCGGGAAAGTCTTCCTTCAGTTCGGCCATCGTCTTGCGCACGTCATCCGAAATCTGCAGCGCGTTGGAGCCCGGCGCCTGGAAGATCGGAATGGCCACCGCCTGCTTGTTGTCCAGCAGCGAGCGCAGACCGTACTCCGACGCGGCCAGCTCGATGCGGGCCACGTCACGCAGGTACGTGACGGCGCCATCGGGCGAGCTTTTCAGGATGATGTCGCCGAACTCCTGCTCGGTCTTCAAGCGGCCCTGTGCATTGACGGACAGTTGCAGATCCGTACCCGGCAGCGACGGCGAGCCGCCGATCACGCCTGCCGCCACCTGCACGTTCTGGTCGCGGATGGCCTTGACCACTTCGTTGGCCGTCAGGCCGCGCTCGGCGACCTTGTTCGGGTCGAGCCACACGCGCATCGAGTAGTCGCCCGAGCCGAACAGCTGCACCTGGCCCACGCCGCTGATCCGTGCAAGGCGGTCCTTGACGTTCAGCACCGCGTAGTTGCGCAGGTACGTCATGTCGTAGCGGTCGTTGGGCGACAGCAAGTGCACCACCATCGTCAGGTCGGGGCTGCTCTTGATGGTCGTCACGCCCAGGCGCTGCACCACGTCGGGCAGACGCGGCAGCGCCTGCGACACGCGGTTCTGCACGAGCTGCTGTGCCTTGTCAGGGTCGGTGCCCAGCTTGAAGGTGACCGTCGTGGTCATGTTGCCGTCGCTGTTGGCTTGCGACTGCATGTACAGCATGTTTTCGACGCCGTTGATCTGTTCTTCGAGCGGCGAGGCGACGGTCTCGGCAATCACCTTCGGGTTGGCGCCCGGGAACTGCGCGCGCACCACCACCGAAGGCGGCACGACCTCGGGATACTCCGAGATCGGCAATCGCCAGATCGAGATGATCCCGATCAGCAGGATCAGCGTGGAAAGCACGCCCGCAAAGATCGGGCGGTCCACGAAAAATTTAGAGAAGTTCATGGCTGTGAGCGATGAGGTTCAGTCGCGATTGAGCGCAATCGGGGCCATCAGGCGCGGTCGGCCGGAAGGCGTTGTGCGTTGGCTGCGGTCTTGGCGTTCGCGGGCTTGGTTTCGGCCTTGGCGGCGGGTGCAGCGGATGTGTCGGCTTTGGCTTCGGCGGGTGCGGCAGGGGCGTCCGGCTGTGCACCCGGCAACACCACGCGCTTGGTGACGAGGCTATCCATGGTCACCGTGTTGGGTGCCACGGCGTCGCCCGGGCGCACGCGCTGGATGCCGTTCACGACGATGCGCTCACCGGCCTTCAGGCCCGACTTGACCACGCGCAGGCCGTCGATGGAGGCGCCAAGCACCACCGGGCGATAGCTCGTCTTGTTGGCCGCATCCACCACCAGGACGAATTTCTTATCCTGGTCCGTGCCGATGGCCTTGTCGGTGATGAGAATGGCGTCGTGCGGCGCGCCGGTGCTCATGCGCACGCGGGCGTACAGGCCCGGCGTGAGGCGGCCGTCGGCGTTGTCGAGCGTGGCGCGCACGCGGATGGTGCCCGAGCGCACGTCCAGCCGGTTGTCGACGGACTGGATCACGCCTTCGCGCGTGTAGCCGTCTTCATTGGCCAGCCCGATGTAGACCGGCGTCTTGGCGCCCTGGGCGGCCTTTTCGGAGTAACGCAGGTAGCTCTGTTCATCCGCATCGAACGCCACGTACATCGGCGAGACCGACACCAGCGTGGTCAGCACCGGCGCAGCGCCACCGGCAGAGACGACGTTGCCGACGGTGATTTCCGCGCGCGACACGCGGCCCGAGACCGGCGCCACGATGTGCGTGTACTCCAGGTTCAGCTTGGCGGCTTCCAGCGCGGCGGCGGCGCCTTGCAGGTTGGCTTGGGCCTCGCGTGCGGCGTTTTCCTTCTCTTCGAACTCGCGGCGTGCGATGGCGTTGTCGGCCACCAGCTTCTGCGCACGGTCCAGCTCCGACGTGGTGTAGGCCACGCGCGATTTGGCGGCTGTCAGCGCGGCTTGTGTGCGGGCCACTTCAGCCGCGTAGGGGCGCGGGTCGATGGTGAATAGCGCGTCGCCCTTCTTGACGATGCTGCCGTCCTTGAAGTGAACGGCGGTGACGGTGCCGCTCACCAGCGGGCGGACTTCAACGCGTTGAACGGCTTCGATGCGGCCGGAAAACTCATCCCATTCGGAAACGTTCTTGGCCAGCACCGGCGCCACATCCACCGGCGTGGCGGCAGGCGCGGCGGCCGGCTGCTGCGAAGCGCCGGCACTGGAGACCAGACCGTAGGTGCCCACAGCTGCAACGCCGAGCACGGCGGCAACCGAAATGGCGAGTGTGCGTTTGGACAGGCTCATGATGACTCTCTCGATTTTGTTGGGTAGGCAAAGAGAAAAAGACTGGATAAAAGCGCGTTGGCCGCAGCGTAGAAATACGCGGGCGGCCTCGCACTCCGTTTCTTGTTGTATGGGTTCAGCCAGGCGTCTCCCCGGTCGGGTCTATGGAGGTGCGGTCCTTCCGGTCCGCACGTGGGCGGCGTTTGCGGGGGGCTGCTGCCTGCCGCGTCATGCCGAGGTGCCAGCGCAGGAAGCACGTCATCTCGTCTTGCGCCACGGCGCTCATGGCAATCGAGTCATGGCAGGCTTCGTTCACGCGCACGACCTGCGTGGCCACGCCCGCTTCAATGAGACATGCGGCATAGCGCTCGGCTTCGGTGCGCAGCAGGTCTTGGGGCGCGGTGAGCAGCAGGGCGGGGGGCAGGCCCTGCAGGCGGCGCGATTCCACCGGGGCGGCATAGGGGTGCACGCGCTCGGTCGGGCGGGGCAGGTACTGGCGATAGCAGTCGGCGCAGACTTCGGCCGAGTTGTCGGCGTCGGCCAGGTGGTCGGGGCGCATGCGGGCCATGGTCGGATCGAGCATCGGCGCGATCAGGACTTGCGCACGCAGGTTCGGGCCGCCACGGTCGCGCGCAATCATCGTCAGTGCGGCAGACAGGTTGCCGCCGGCGTCATGCCCGGCCACCGCGATGCGGCGGCGGTCAATACCCCATGCGTCGGCATGGTCGGCCATGCAGCACAGCGCGGCGTACACATCTTCGGGTGCGGCCGGAAAGGGCGCGGCCGGCGCCAGCGAATAGCCGACCGTGACCACCACCGCCGGCAATGTGGCGGCCAGGTGGCGCGCCGGCGCGTCAGCATCGTCGATCGAGCCGCGTACGAAGCCACCGCCATGCAGGTACAGCACACCGGGGCGGCGCAACGGTGCGGCGGCATCGTCGGCGTGCATTTCAGGGCGGAACACGCGCAGGCGGATGCGGCTGGCGTAGCCCTGGGTCCAATAATCTTCGGCCGTGACCGCGCGGGGCAGCGGCACGGCGCGGGCCGTTTCCTCGCACGCAGAAGCTTGCTCAGGCAGCGTCGATGCTGCGCCGCGCAAATTGTTATTCAGTGCAACATTTTTGGGGGCGGGCGTTGCGTACGGTCGCGCTGGACGAACAGCGGCCGATGCCGCATCGCTGGTCAGCGAGCGATCCGAAACAACGAGGCGCGGTGGAGAAGAACCCATGATGTCAGGCGGGGCTTACCTTTGCGGATAACCCGGATATCGATGGGCTGAATGATGGTGATTAGACGAACGCGGATAAATGCCTATAATCAGACATCACTATTAGTTGCAGCCGAACAATCAAAATTTACGGTTGTGCTACAAAGTGTCCTAGCTCAAGGCCGATCTTGTTGCACTGCGAAAATCCGTAGTCGCCGCCTTCCTGATCGCGCCCCATGCTCAGAATGCGTGGGTGTTCTCGAGCATGAGCAGACCCCTTGATTCCACAGGTCCGGCGCATTGCCCGTTTTGATCGGGCAGTGCGCCCGCCCCGTGGAGTCCGTCCCTAAGGAGCCGCAGATGGATCGCTTGCAGGCCATGCAGGTTTTCACGCGTGTCGTGGAAGCTAGCAGCTTCACGAAGGCTGCCGACAGCCTTCAGTTACCCCGCGCCACGGTGACGAACCTGGTGCAAAGCCTTGAGGCGCATCTCGGCGTGCGCCTGCTGCACCGGACCACGCGCCGTGTGAATGTCACGGCCGACGGCGCTGCGTATTACGAGCGCTGCGTGCGTCTGCTGGGCGATCTGGAAGAAACCGAGGCTGCCTTCTCCCAGAGCGCGTCGGGCGCGCGCGGCACGTTGCGCATCGATGTTCCAGCGTCGATTGGCAAACGGTTGCTCGTGCCGCGCATTCGCGATTTTCATGCGGCGTACCCCGATCTTCAGCTGGAGATCGGCATGAGCGATCGCACCGTCGACCTTGTGCAGGAGGGCGTGGATTGCGCCGTGCGCGGTGGCGAGTTGCAGGATTCCAGCCTGGTTGCGCGCCGCATCGGCCAGCTGTCGATGGTCAATTGCGCGTCGCCGGAATACCTGGCCCGCTGCGGCACGCCCAAGACGCTGGAAGACCTGCAGGACCACACGGCGGTGAATTACTTCTCTGCGCGCAACGGCCGCCGCATGGACTGGGATTTCGTGATCGACGGGCAGAAGCAGATCCACAAGGTGCGCAGCATGGTGTCGGTCAACGATGCCGAATCGGCGGTGGCGTGCGCGCTGCATGGCCTGGGGCTGCTGCAGACCTCGCGCTTCCTGGTGTACGAGCACCTCGTGTCGGGCGCGCTGGTGGAGGTGCTGCCGGACTATATCTCCGAGCCGTTGCCCATCTCGGTGGTGTATCCGCACAACCGGCACCTGTCGCCCAAGGTGCGGGTGTTCGTGGACTGGGTGGCGACGCTGTTTTCCGACCACCCGTGCCTGCAGCTCAAGGAAAATCCGCGGCTGCAGATTGTTAGCGCCGCCTGAACAGTTATTTCTGCAAAGTCGCATTTATCAGACGGGAGCAACGATCTATTCTGCCTTCCAAGCGCAACAACGAGCGCAAACAAGGAACAGATCATGAACTCCCGTCTCTTCTCCGCCTTCTCCCGCCGCGCTGTCCTGGCCATGGTGGCCACCGTGTCGGCTTCCGCTGCGTTGCTGTCGCAGCCTGCAACGGCTTCCATCCAGCCCAACTTCGATGCGCCGGCCGCAACGCAGGCTGGCCGCTTCGACCCGTACACGCAGGGCGCCGACCGCCAGGCCGATACCTACGGTTATCTGTCGTGGAAGAACGATCGCTTTGAACCGTACAGCCAAGGTGCAGATCGCCAGGCCGATACGTATGGCTACCTGTCGTGGAATGGCGATGCGAGCTATCCGAACGGCGGCGCTGCATCGCGCGCATAAACCGCGCAGCGACTGAATTTCTCCTCCTCCCTGTTTGCGGCGTGACTTCACCGGTCACGCCGCATTTTTATTGTTCAGGCGTCCGGCAAAACCCTTGTGGCGCCAACGTGCCAAGGCACCCATGTTGGGTTGGGAGTATCGTGGCAGGCATGCAGACCGTCGTCCTCACGTTCGATTCCAACCTGACGCCGCTTCTTCCGCTGGCATTGCGCGGGCAGCCCGTGGCGCGCGCGTGGGCAGAGGGCGCCACGCTCAAGCACGCCATCGAGGCGCTTGGCGTGCCGCATACCGAGGTGGGGCAAGTCCTGGTGGATGGCAGGCCCATTGCGCTGGAGGCCATGCTGCCGGCCAGGGGCCACGTTGCCGTTTCAGCCGTGCAGCCTGTGTTGCCCGACGCGCCGCTGCACTTTCTGTGCGACGCGCACCTGGGTGCCACGGCGCGCCTGCTGCGCATGGCGGGCTTCGATACCGCCTACGACAACAACTACGCCGACGCGGCCATCGAAGCGCTCGCATACGAGGAAGACTGGATCGTGCTGTCGCGTGATCGCGAGCTTCTCAAGCGACGTGGCATCCGCCGTGGCGCGTTCATTCGTGCGCGCGAGCCGCAGGCGCAGATGCGCGAGATCGTCACGCGCCTGCGGCTGGCCGATGTGGCCAGGCCGTTCTCACGCTGTCTCGAATGCAATGTGCCGCTGCGCATGCTGAGCGCGGAAGAGGCGTCCGCCAGCGTGCCGCCCCGCGTGCGCGAGCGCCAGCGGCTCTTCAGCACATGCGACGTCTGCCGGCGGATCTATTGGCCCGGTTCGCACTGGGCGCGCATGAATGCCGTGCTGACCGACATGCTGTGGCCCGAGGCCGACGCATCCCCCGATGCAGCGGAGGCCACCGAGCGGATGCCGCGCACGGGGAGCGCCGGCGCCTGACTTATTGCGACGGCGCGTTGCGCAGATCGGCCACGAACCGCTCGCGCCAGATGGTGAGATTGGCCGCGCGCAGCCAGTCCATCATGTGGGCATAGCGCGCCTTGCGTTCTTCCAGCGGCATCGTCAATGCGCGGTTCAGCGCTTCGGCCATGCCGCGCGTGTCATATGGGTTGACGATGAGCGCGGCATCCAGCTCGCGCGCCGCGCCGGCAAAGCGCGACAGCACCAGCACGCCCGGGTCTTCGGGGTCTTGCGCGGCCACGTATTCCTTGGCGACGAGGTTCATGCCGTCACGCAGGGGCGTGACATAACCGATCTGCGCGCTGCGGAAGAGCGCCATCAACACGCGCCGTTCGTACTGCTTGTTGATGTAGCGGATGGGCGTCCAGTCCAGCTCCGAGTGCTTGCCGTTGATGCGGCCCGACTCCGCTTCGAGCCGTTGCCGGATTTGCTGATAGCTCTGCACGTCCTGGCGCGACGTGGGCGCGATCTGGATGAAGGTCACGTGCCGGCGATGGTCTGGGAAATCGTCCAGCAATTGCTCGAATGCGCGGAAGCGTTCGGGCAGGCCCTTCGAATAATCGAGCCGGTCCACGCTCATGATGAGTTTCGTGGGCGGCTGGCCTTGGCCTTGCCCCTGGGGCGCGATGCGCTCGCCGCGCACACTCGCATGCCGCATGAACGGATTGCGGCGCGCCAGCGACGCCTTCGCCTGCTGGGCGATCTCGTCCGGATGCACGCCAATCGGGTAGACCTCGGCGCGCAGCGTGTGGCCATAGGCGTGCACGGGGCCGTTCTGTTCCTTCTGTTCGATGTAGCCGCGGGCTTCGCGCTCGATGTAGTCGTAGAAGGCGACGCGATCGGTCTCGGTCTGGAAGCCGACCAGGTCGTACGCACACAGCGCGCGCATGAGGTCTTCATGCGGCGGAATCGTCGTCAGGATTTCGGGCGACGGAAACGGAATGTGCAGGAAGAACCCGATGCGGTTGGTCAGCCCCAGCGCGCGGCACTCTGCGGCAAACGGGATCAGGTGATAGTCGTGTACCCAGAGAATGTCGTCGGGCTGCACCAGCGCCTTGAGCTGATGCGCGAACTGCGCGTTGACGCGCCGGTAGCCGTGGTACTCCTGGCGCTCGTAGCGCGACAGATCCACGCGGTAATGGAAGATTGGCCACAGCGTCGCGTTGGCAAAGCCCCGGTAGTACTGGTCGTAGTCTTTGCGGTTCAGGCCGACGGTGGCATAGGTAATGTTGCCCTTGGTGACGATGTTCGGTTCGTGCGAAACGGTCGTCGCGGTTTCGCCGCTCCAGCCAAACCAGATGCCGCCGGTTTCGCGCAGCGCATCGAACACGCCGACGGCCAGGCCGCCAGCCGTTCCCTGGCCTTCGGCAACGGGCGCAACGCGGTTGGAAACCACAATGAGTCGGCTCATGCGGCACCTCGCTTGGCCGGGGCCGTGAGCGTTGCCAGCCAGGCCCGCAATGCCGCCGCGTCCTGCACGCGCCAACGCGCCTGGCTCGGGCCTGCGCCCACTTTGATCGACCAGCCATCCAGCGCGTTGACGGCATCGAAGGCGCTTTCATCGGTCAGGTCGTCGCCGGCAAACAGCACCGTGCGGCCCATGAACGGCGGCTCGGTCATCAGCGTGTGCACCACGTCGCCCTTGCTGGCGCCGCGCGGCTTGAGTTCGACGACCATCTTGCCGGCCTGCAGGCGCACGTGATCGGCATAGCGGTGCGCCAGCCGATCAGCCAGCGTCAGCACAGCGTTCTCGGCTTCGGGCGCGTGGCGGTAGTGCAGGGCAAATGCAATGCCTTTGCTCTCCAGCACCACGCCGGAAAACTGCGTCGACAACTGCGTGAGTTCAGCGCGCAACTCGCGCTCCAGCCGGGCGAGCGCGTCGGCATCGGTGCTCAGACGGACGAAGCCGCCGTCTGCATAGCGGCGTTCGGCGCCGTGCACACCCGCGATAACGAGGCCGGGCAGCGACAGGCGTGACTCCACGTCGTGCACCGTGCGGCCGCTGATGATCGCCAATGCGCCCCCGCTGGCGGCATGCAGCGCGGCCAGCGATTCACGCAGCGGCGCGGAGACATGCACGGCATCGGGTTGCGGCGCGATATCGACCAGCGTGCCGTCAAAGTCGAGCAGGAAGGCCGTTTGCCCCAGGTCGAGCGGGGGCAGCGGCGCCGCGTTGGCAGAAGACTGAGGAGAGACGTTCTTGGACAAACCGGTTCTTGTGAATGTGCTTGATGCGCCTGTTCACGCAAGAACCGGGCCGACTGCGCCAGCCGTTGTCATTTCGGCATTCGCGGCGGGTCAGAGGGGGCTGCAGGATTGTAAAAACGGGCACGTGATGCAAAACCTTCATATCGCACGTGCCCGAGCCGTCACAGTGATGCCGCCAGCCGTGTGCCCTGGTCGATGGCGCGTTTGGCGTCCAGTTCGAGCGCCTCGTCAGCGCCGCCGATGACGTGCACCTTTGCGCCACCGGCCTGCAGCGGCTCCACCAGTTCGCGCAACGGTTCTTGCCCTGCACACAGCACGATGGAATCGACCGGCAACCATTCGGCGGCTTCGCGTTTTTCGCCGTAGCTCACCAGCAGGCCTTCGTCGCCGATGCGCTCGTAGTTCACGCCGCCCACCATGCGCACGCCCAGGTTCTTCAGGCTTGTGCGATGGATCCAGCCGGTGGTCTTGCCCAGGCCACCGCCGAGTTTGCCGGCGCGCCGCTGCAGCAGGATGATGTCGCGCGCGGGTGTTTGCGGTTCGGGGCGGATGCCATCCACGCCGCCGCGCACTTCGGTCGGGTCTCCAACGCCCCATTCAGCGCGCCACGTCTGCAGATCGAGCGTAGGCGAATGGCCGTCGAGCGCGAGGAATTCCGCCACGTCGAAGCCGATGCCGCCCGCACCGACAATCGCCACGCGCTTGCCGACCGGCTTACGGCGACGCAGCACATCGATGTACGACAGCACGCTCGGATGGTCCTGCCCAGGGATCTTCGGGTTGCGCGGTGACACGCCCGTCGCGATGATGATCTCGTCGTATTTGGCGGCGAGCAGTTGCTGTGCATCCACGCGCGCACCGAGGCGCAGCGTCACCCCCGTGGCTTCGACGCGGCGCGTGAAGTAGCGCAGCATCTCGTGAAATTCTTCCTTGCCTGGGATCGTCTTGGCCATGTTCAGCTGGCCGCCGAGTTCCGGTGCTGCGTCGAACAGGTCCACGGCGTGCCCACGCTCGGCCAGCGTAATGGCAGCGGACAGCCCCGCAGGCCCGGCACCCACCACCGCAAAGCGGCGCTTGGCGGGCGTCGGGCGGATGACGAGTTCGGTCTCGTGACACGCGCGTGGGTTGACGAGGCAACTCGCAATCTTGGCCTTGAACGCGTGGTCCAGGCACGCCTGGTTGCAGGCGATGCAGGTGTTGATGTCCTGCGCGCGATTCGTGGCGGCCTTGCGTACGAAGTCGGCATCGGCCAGCAGCGGCCGCGCCATCGACACCATGTCGGCGCACCCGTTGGCCAGCACGGCCTCTGCCACCTCCGGCGTGTTGATGCGGTTGGACGTCACGAGCGGAATGCCGACCTCGCCCTTCATCTTCTTCGTCACCCACGCAAACGCTGCGCGCGGCACGCTTGTCGCAATGGTCGGGATGCGCGCCTCGTGCCAGCCGATGCCCGTGTTGATGATGGTGGCCCCCGCGCGCTCCACGGCCTTGGCGAGCTGCACGACTTCTTCCCAAGAGCTGCCGTCCGGGATCAGGTCGATCATCGACAGGCGATAAATGATGATGAAATCCTTGCCGACCGCCTCGCGCGTGCGCTGGACGATCTCCACGGGCAGGCGCATGCGGTTGGCATAGCTGCCGCCCCAGTCGTCGGTGCGCTTGTTGGTATGCGTGACGAGAAACTGGTTGATGAAGTAGCCCTCGGAACCCATGATCTCGACGCCGTCGTAGCCGGCTTCGCGGGCCAGTTGCGCGCACCGCACGAAGGCGCGGATCTGGCGTTCGATACCGCGTGCGGACAACTCGCGCGGCGTGAACGGGCTGATGGGCGAGCGCAACGCCGTGGGCGCCACCGCAAGCGGGTGATAGCCGTAGCGGCCGGTATGCAGGATCTGCAGGGCGATCTTGCCGCCTTCCTCATGCACGGCGTTGGTGACCGTGCGGTGGCGGCGCGCTGCGCCATGGGTGGCCAGGCGCCCGGCAAAAGGCTTGGTCCAGCCGGCAATGTTGGGCGCGAATCCGCCGGTGACCATCAACCCGACATCGCCGCGTGCGCGGTCGGCAAAGTAGGCGGCCAGCCGGTCGAAGTGGTTGCCGTCTTCCAGCCCGGTGTGCATCGACCCCATCAGCACGCGGTTCTTGAGCGTGGTGAAGCCGAGGTCGAGCGGGCTGAGCAGATTGGGGTAAGGCGAGGAGGGCGTGGAGGCGGGCATGTCCGGCGCAGGGGAGGCGCTGCGATGATGTGGAAACGCGCCGGACGGTAGCACCCAAGCGCCCGTTGGAACAACAGGGCGGGGCTCTAGATGTGTGGACTGCGCGTCAGGATTTTCCCGACTTTTTCGCGTCGTCTTCTGCGGGCTTGCCCAGCAGCGCTTTCAGCAGTTTGTTCTGCGGAATCGCCTTGCCGGAGCCCTGGCCGGGCTTGCCGGTGCGCTGGCTGTCGCGCTTGAGGTTGTTGGCGATCTTCAGGCCCTTGAGTTTTTCGAGGTCGGTTTTCTTCACGATGGGGTCCGCAATGGGATACAGGAGCTGCGTGTTACGCTCGGCAGGATACGCGAAATTGCCAGACTCCCGGTCCGCCCACGCTCGTTTTTCAGCATTTCCGCTACCGCATTGACCGCATTCACGCCGCCCGCCACGCCCGTTCCGGATCTGTTTCAGCCCAGCCTGCAAGACTGGGCCGAGCGGCCCGCGCAAGCCTTCGAACATTGGCTGGCCGCGCGCGGCTATCGTGAATCATCGGCGACGGTGTATCGCGCGATGTGGCGCAAATGGCTGCGCTGGGCCGAATCGCACCAGCGCGCATTGTCCGACTGGAGCGCGGGCGACATCGCCGCTTTTCTCGACGAGTCGGGCCTGACCAAGCTGCATCGCTACCGCTACGCGCGTTTGATCGAGCGCGTCTTCCATCAGATCGAGCAACAACGCACGGGCACGCACAACCCGGCAAGCTCCGCTGTCCAGCAGAAGCTGGCCGAGGGCGAGAACGATCCGACCACGTTCCTGTCAGCCGCCGAGCGTGCGGCGATCGAGGCCTCACTGCAAGTGGGCGCGCAGGCCAGCGAGGCCGCCGCCAACGCCAGCGCCTTCAAGCTGGCGCGCGACCGGGCGCTCGTCGCGGTCTGCCATGGCGCGGGGCTGAAGGTCGCGCAGGTGCAAGCGCTGCTGCTCCGCCAAGTGGATGAGGCGCTGGGGGCGATCACCGTCGAGCGCCCGCGCGGCCCGGCGTACAAGGCGCCCATGCTTGAAGCTGCGCGTCCGGCGCTGGCTGCCTGGCTGGCGGTGCGCGCACACGCCGAGGTGCCGGGGGAGCGCGTATTCGTTGCCGATGCGGGCGGGCGCGTCATGCATGCGGCGTCGGTCTACCGGCGCGTGGAGGCCTGGCTGGCCGCGCTGCCGGCGTTGCTGCACCGCAGCGAGCGGCTTTCGCCGCAGACGCTGCGTAACGGCTACACGGCCGCGCTGTTCGACGCAGGCGCAAACCCTGCTGAGGTTGGATACGCACTGGGCCTGCGCGATGCGACTTCGGCATGGCGTCTGCGCGCGGCCTATGCTGAGTGGCAGGCCGCCGCCCATCCCGACGGTCCGCCGTAGGCCGTTTTGTGGGCGGTTGGGCTCCAAACAGCCCGCGAACCGGTGGCAGCCTTTGCTATGATCGCGCTGTTTTGCGCGCTGCCGAGCAGGTTGACGCAGCGTAGAACGACGATGCCGGGCTCAAACCGGCGCGCTAGCTCTCTCCTTCCTCGATACCTCGCACCCCCATGACAGAAACGATTCTGCTGACCGGCGCCACCGGCTACATCGCCTCGCACACCTGGGTTGAACTGCTGGATGCGGGTTACCAGGTGATCGGTCTCGACAACTTCTGCAACAGCAGCTCGACCGTGCTGTCGCGCATCGAGCAGATCACCGCCAAGACGCCGAAGTTCGTGCAAGGCGACGTACGTGACCGCCGCCTGCTCGACGACCTGTTTGCCAGCTCGCGCATCTCTGCGGTCATCCACTTCGCGGCGCTCAAGTCGGTCGGCGAATCGGTCCAGAAGCCGCTGGCCTACTACGACAACAACATGGGCGGGCTGGTGACGCTGTGCGCGGCCATGGCGCATGCGAATGTGCGCCAGCTGGTGTTCAGCTCCTCGGCAACGGTGTATGGCAACCCGCATACCGTGCCGATTACCGAATCGTTTCCGCTCTCGGCCACCAACCCGTACGGCCAGACCAAGGTGATGGGCGAGCAGGTGCTGCGCGATCTGGAGATTTCCAATGCGGCCTGGCAAATCGCCTATCTGCGTTATTTCAATCCGGTGGGCGCGCACCACAGCGGCTTGATCGGCGAGGACCCGCGCGGCATTCCCAACAACCTGATGCCGTATGTGGCGCAGGTGGCGGTGGGCAAGCGCGAGAAGCTTTCGATTTACGGTGGCGACTGGCCGACGCCCGACGGTACTGGTGTGCGCGACTACATCCACGTGGTGGATCTGGCGCGCGGGCACTTGTCGGCGCTCGACACGCTGCGCCGTGACAACCGCGGCTTTACCGTCAACCTCGGCACGGGCCGCGGGTATTCAGTGCTGGAAGTCGTGGAGGCCTACAAGCGCGCCAGCGGCAAGCCGGTGCCCTATCAGATCGTGGACCGCCGCCCTGGCGACATTGCAGCGTGCTATGCCGATCCGGCTCTGGCGGCGTCGCTGCTCGGGTGGCGCGCGCAATACGGCATCGAGCGCATGTGTGAAGACTCGTGGCGTTGGCAGAGCATGAATCCGGACGGCTTCCAAAGCCGTGGCTGAACCATTGAAGGCTTCGAATCCGCAGGAGATGCCCCGTCGTGGATGAGGCGTTGATCGTTCACCTGGTCAATACGCTGGCGCACGCGTTGTTGCCTGCGCTGCTGCCTTTTGTCGTGGCCTGCGGCGCGGCAGTTTGCTGCTGCGCCTGCTCGATGACTTGCGCAGCGCTACCGCGTCGCGCACCCGCGTGCCGCTGGTCATGACAGCGCTGTTTGCCGCGATCGGGCTGTGGGCCGTGCCGCTGCTGCCGCTGCTTGCACGCTGGCCGCTGCACGAGACACCGCTGTGCTCGTGATGACGCTGGCTTCGTTCTGCTGGAGCCTGGCTGTTGCCGCGCTGTGGTGCGTGCTCGGCGGGCGGGCGGGCCTCATGCGCGCCATGTTGCTCGGCGTGTTGCTGAGCGTGAGCGGCCCGGTGGCGGTGTTGCTGTTGGCGGGTGTAACGAGCTTCAGCGCCACTGCGTGGGAAGACGCTGGGCTGCTCGGCATCGTGATTGTTTTGTCGGCGGTGGCGTGCGCGGCGGCGCTGCAGCTGGCACTCTCGGCGCGGTCAGGCGCGACCGGTGTGGCGGTGCGCCGCCCGGGCGTGAGCCTGTTTGTGAGCGTGCTGTTCGGCACGGCGCTGACGGCGGATGCGGTGTACACGGCGTCGCTCGCGGGTTCGTTTTCGACGCTCTCCGCCGTGCCCGCCAATGCGCCGGCGGGGCTGGGGCTGCTGCTCGTGATGGGGGCGGTTGCCACGGTGCTCGCTGCTCTGCTGCTGGGCTATCGGGATCGCGCCACGGGCGACACCGCGGCTGCCGTCGCCGCGCGCGAAATCCGGCTGCGCAAGGAAACCGTACAGGCGCTCAACGATCTGGAGCAGAGCTACCGCCGCCGCGAAGCCGAACTCGTTGCCCGCCACCAATTGTTGCTCGACGGTGCAGATGTCGGCCTGTGGGAGTTCGATCTGGTCACGCGCGCGGCGCAGTTTTCCACGCGCTTTGCGGCCATGCTTGGCTACACGCTCAAGGAAATCGGCCCGAGCACCAGCGAATATCTCCGACTGGTGCATCCGGATGATCTGCCCATGGTGCTCAATCGCATCCAGGCACATGTTGACGGCAACACGCCGGCGTACGTGGCGGAATTCCGCATGCGGCACAAGGATGGCGGCTATCGCCAGATGGCCGCGCACGGCGTTGCGGTGCGAGACGCCGGTGGCCATGCGGTTCGCATGGCGGGCTCGCATATTGAGGTGGTCCAAAAGGCAGCCCTGGCAGAAATTGCCGTGGCAGCCGCTTCGACCGTTGCCGAAGCACCCGAAACGCTGCGTCGCCATGGCTTGTGGGAATCGTGGTCGCCGATCGATTCTTCTGCTGTAGAGGCGGTCCCCGCTCAACCCGCACCGACAGCCGCTCCTGCGTCAGCCGGCAGCGGCGCGCTTCAAGCATCAACCCCAACGCGTTGCGTTGAAGTCTCTTTTTCCCGCCTTTTACATTCGGCAGCGTCTTCCTGGGTACATGCCCTACTCAAGTTTTCCCTGCGCGCGTTCGATAGCTCAAGCAGAGCGCGTGTAATCGCGCCAGGGGAGCGCCGCGATGCATCTGTGCCTTGCGGACAAAAGAAAACGCTTGGAGGGAAGGAAGATGAATCGACTCACGCTTCGTCAGAAGCTGTGGCTGCCGCTCGTCCTGAGTTGGCTGTGCCTGCTTGTCATCACATTGTGGAGTGCATGGGGCGCGCGCACCGTGCGAATGGAAGAGCGGCAACGCGATCTCCAGAACGTCAGCGCAACGGCGTTCAGCGTCATCAAGGAATACGCCCAGCTGGCGCAGGACGGCAAGATGACGGTGGACGAGGCCAAGGCCCAGGCCATCGCGCGCCTCAAAGACATGCGCTATGGCACCGACGGTTATTTCTCGCTGTCGAGAACCGACACCGTATCGGTCATGCACCCGATCAAGCCCGAGATGGTCGGCAAGAACATGTCCGCCGCAACGGATCCGGAAGGCAAACACCTGTTCGTGGACATCGCGCAAACGGCCAAGGCGGGCGGCGGGTTCGTGCGCTATCTCTGGCCCAAGCCCGGCAGCGACAAGGCTGAGCCCAAGCTGACCTACGTCTCGTACTACCAGCCTTGGGACTGGTCGATGACGACGGGGCTGTATATCGATGATGTGGATGCAGCGTTCCGCACATCCCTGATCCAATCGCTGAGCCTGCTGTTTGGTATTGGCTTGGTGATGACGGTGGTTGTGGTGGCCGTGACGCGCGGCTTGCAACGCCAGTTGGGCGGTGAACCGGCTTACGCGGCGGACATCGCCGCGCGCATCGCCAGCGGCGATCTGGCGTTGCAGGTGCACACGCGCCCGGGGGATCGGGACAGCATGCTGTTCGCCATGTCGCAGATGCAGCAGCAGCTGACCGGCACGATTAGCGACATCAAGAACTCGGCCGATTCCATCGCCAGCGCCACCAAGCAGATTGCCGCCGGCAATGCCGACCTCTCGCAGCGTACGGAGCAGCAGGCTTCGTCGCTGGAAGAAACGGCGTCGAGCATGGAAGAACTGACCAGCATCGTGAAGCAGAACGCCGACAACGCCCGTCAGGCAAGCACGCTCGCCGTCAACGCGTCGGATATTGCGGTCAAGGGCGGGGAGGTGGTCGGCCGGGTGGTCGAGACCATGTCCGGCATCAACGAGAGCAGCAAAAAGATTGCCGACATCATCGGTGTGATCGAAGGTATCGCTTTCCAAACCAACATCCTGGCGCTGAATGCAGCCGTGGAGGCGGCGCGCGCGGGTGAGCAGGGCCGCGGTTTTGCCGTCGTTGCCGGAGAGGTGCGCAGCCTGGCGCAGCGCTCTGCGAGCGCGGCCAAGGAGATCAAGGAGTTGATCGGCGATTCGGTGGGCCGTGTGCAGAACGGCTCGGCGCTGGTGGAAGAGGCCGGTGTGGTGATCCAGGACGTGGTGACTGCAGTGAAGCGCGTCACGGACATCATGGGCGAGATTTCTGCGGCGTCTGAAGAGCAGAGTTCCGGTATCGAGCAGGTCAACCAGGCCGTGAACCAGATGGACGAAGTGACGCAGCAGAATGCCGCGCTCGTGGAACAGGCCGCCGCCGCTGCCCTGTCACTGGAAGAGCAGGCGCAATTGCTGCGCACGGCAGTGGGGCGCTTCCAGGTATAACTGCCCGGCTTCTGTCGCGCAGAAAGGCAAAGGCCGGCAAATCCGCCGGCCTTTCTCTTGTGTGGTTTCCGGCGCGCCTCTTTGTGCGGGCTCGGAATGCTGCGCTGAAAGCGCTGCTCAGGCGACCAGAAAATCCTCCATCTTCCGGCCCGACGACAGCTCTTTGACCAGCCAGCCCGGGCGCTTGCCGCGACCCGTCCAGGTGTTGCCGTTGTTGTCGCGGTAGCGCACGGGCACCTTGCGGCCAGCCTTCTTCGAGGCCACGGCGCCCTTGGTGCCAAAACCGAGGTCTTCGGCGGTCAGGCCGTATTCCACGATCTTGTGCTTGATTTCAGCGATCACCGTCGCTTGTTCATTTGCCCGGAGTTCATCGGCTTGGCGCTGCAGTTCAGAGATCTTCTGAACGATTTCCTTGTAAGTCGGCATTATGGATTCCTCAGCTTTGCAATTGAAACGTGGGCACGCTCCCCGTAGCCCAGGGCATTATAACGACTTTGCAGGAGAGAATTGAATTTCGTTAAGACCTCATGTCAACGACGTGGATTTTCTGCCGCACTGCATTTTGCGCAAACCTGCGCGGGGCGGGGTTTGCGCGATGTGTCGAAATCGTAAACACATGAACCATTGCAAAACCATTGGCCTGTATTGCAATCGGTCCAGTGCAGCCACTACGCAATTTCTACACAATGTTTTTATGTGACTGCTTCATTGCTTCGGCAATCGCCGGCCGACGTGGCCAAATATTTCCGAATATGAAGATGAAAGGTTTATGAAAGGTCAGGCATGAATGCATCGAAATGGCGCATTTTCTGTGCCGCCTATTTGAGGCGATCGGTTCAGGCGTACTCGATTCCAAGTAACCCCTGAAAATCCTTGGCCGGCATTGGACGCGCGAGCAGATAGCCCTGCACCTGATCGCATTGCAGATTCACGAGGGCCTGCATTTGCGCTTCGGTTTCCACACCTTCCGCCACCACGGTCATGTCCAATGAGTGCGCCATGGCGCAGATGGCGCGAATGATGGCGGCTGCCTCGGGCGGGTTGTCGTCGAGCGCAGAGACGAACGCGCGATCGATCTTGATCTGCTGGGCGCGAAATCGCTGCAGATAACTGAGGCTGGAATAACCGGTGCCGAAGTCGTCGATGGCCACCTCAAAGCCGAGTGACTGGATCTGGCGGATGACCGCGATGCTCTGACCGGCATCGCGCATGGCGGCCGTCTCGGTAATCTCGAACATCAGACGATGCGCGGCAACCTGATAGCGATGCAGGATCTGCGACAGGCGCTGCACGAGATCAGGCTGCTGGAATTGTCGTGGCGAAAGGTTGACGGCAATGCGCTGCGGCGACATGCCGATGGCATCCCAATGCATGATCTGGCGGCAGACTTCTTCGACCACCCAGTCGCCCAGTTCAACGATGGTGCCGGTGCGTTCGGCCAGCGGGATGAACTCCGCCGGCGACACCGGGCCCAGCTCCGGATGGTTCCAGCGCAGCAGCGCTTCAGCGCCGGTCATGGCTTGCGTGCGCGCATCGAACTTCGGCTGGTAATACACCGAGAGTTGCCCGTTGAGGGCCGCATGAGAAAGCGCACGTTGAATCTGCAGCACGCGGTGCGCCGTGGTGTTCAGGCGCGGCTCGAAGAAGCGGTATGCGTTGCCGGTGGACTGCTTGCAATCGAACATGGCCGTGTCGGCATGTTCGAGCAGCGTGTCAGCCGTCGCGCCGTTGTGCGGATGAACGACGACGCCGATGCTGGCGGTGGCGCGCAGGCGCCGGCCTTCCACTTCCACCGATTCGCGCAGGCGGAACAACAGCTTGTCGCCGATCGTCGCTGCGGCCTCGGGCAGCGCCAGACCCTCGACGAGGATGCCGAATTCGTCGCCACCCAGGCGCGCCACGGTGTCTTCGCCGCGAATGGCCTGGCGCAGGCGCTCGGCAATGATCTGCAGCACGCGGTCGCCGGCATTGCGGCCGTATTGGTCGTTGATCTGTCCGAAGTTGTCGAGATCCAGATAGAAGAGGGCAAACGGACGCCCGCGCCGTGTAGACGACAGGATGGCCGCCTCCAGCGCTTCGCGCAGATGCAGGCGGTTCGGCAGACCGGTCAGGGTGTCGTGCAACTGCGGGCGCGGCGCCTGGTTTGCCACCCGCGCCAGCGATGCTTCCAGATGTGCCTGCGCCGAGTCGACACGGGTTTCGAGCATCATCAGCACCGCATGCAGCCCCAGTGCGATCAGCACGCCGCCGGCACTGAGCATGATGACGGGCACGATATGCGTCGTCGACTCGTCGGCCGGCCATGCCGCAGCGCTTGGCCACAGCACGAGCGATAGCACAGCAGAAGTGGCCAGCACGGCGGCGGCACGTGCACGCAGACCCACAGCGGCGCGACGCTGCGCGGGCGGCATATGAAATGCCATGCACATCGCCAGGCACACGCCTGCGCCGAGCACCGTCGTGCCGCCGCCCCAGCCAAGCAGGGCACGGCGCAGCGACAAGGCCTCGTCATGCACCCAGGGGCGCGTCAGATACAGCTCCGTCGCCAACAGCCCGATGCCAGCGCCACGGCACCCATGGCAATGCTGCGTCGCTGCGGAGCCTGTGCGCCATTGGAAGCCGATGGGTCTGGCAGCAAGATGGAAAACGCCGCCAGCGCTGCCGCCAGCGTTGTCATGAGCGTCGCCGCAATGGGCGCGGATATGGGCTCGCCGACCTGCCGATGCAGGCCGAGCTGGCCGAGCCAAAGCCCCGACCACAACCCAATGCCAAGAATGGCCGCGCAGGCGATGCGCCAGTTGCGGCGTTTTGCGATCGTCGAGCCCCCGGCAGACGTGTCGCAGCGTCCAGTGCGGCAAACGTGGTCAGCCCAGTGCTGACCCACGCAAACAGCAGCAGCGCAATATGGAAATCGTTATGCATGCGAGCGCATCCGGCGCGGCCCCCGATCTACGACCAGCGCCTAGTCTGTGTTTTGCGGCGAGGATAGCGCAAAAACCTGTCGTTTCAGGCCGCGAAAAGGTGCGTTTGTTGCGCGCTATTCACAGAATGCGTCGGGATCATTCGCCGCTACCGCTTCGCATCGAGCAAGCCTGACGGCGCGACGCCTGTCTTGAAGGATCGGCAGAAACCGGCGAAACGTGAGCCGGGTATCGCGGATGGATCGACGCCCGTGAATGGGCGTCGGAAGTGATGCGAAGGACGGAGCGGACCCGAGCGTGAACTCAGGCGTTGAGGCGGCCGCGCCGGCGCCGTCGGCGTGGCGGCACCGGCACGTTCGAGGTCGACGCTGGGCAGCAGATGCAGCAGGCGTACCAGTTCGGACTGGCGATGCGTCCCCGTCTTGCGCAGGATGTCGCGGATGTGCACGCGTACCGTGTGCAGCGAGAGGAATTCGCGCTCGGCAATTTCCTGCAGGGTTTCGCCTGCGGCCAGCCGCGCAGCGACGATACATTCCTTGTTGGTGAGCCCGAAGAGCGAAGCGAGCACGCCGGCGTCCATGACGGAGCGCGCCTCGGAATTGCCCACGAGCACCAGTGCCAGCGGCGAAGCCCAGGACGAACGCATCGCATCGGAAGGCGTGAGCGGCGTAGCAATGAACGGCACCGGACGGCCGTCGCGCGCAAGGTACATCCACGAACCGGCCGCGCCTTGTACGCCGAGCGACCCGGCGGCGTGTTCGATGAGGTTGCGCAGCGCCGCGTCGTGCGTGTGGTCTGCCGAATGCAACAGGCTGCCATCAAGCGACAAACGGTCGTCTTCCGCCGTCATCGTGCGCGCCCAGGCATTGGCGTATTTCACGCGCATGCTGCGCTCGATGACCATCACGCCAAAGTCCAGCGTATCCAGCCCGGCCATGCCAAGCGCGGCGAGTTCGTTCAGCTCGAGGTTGCGCTGCTGCATGCGGGCAGCCCGCTGCAGGTGCGGCAGCACGCGCTGCAGGCGGCTTTCGCGCTCGATGGCGCTGACCTCGGAGAGATCGTCGTCGCGCGTGCGCAGGCGCATCATGACGCGCATGTCGGGCGTATCGATCAGGGTCATCGCGGCCGACGGTGTTTCTTCGGGTTGCGCGGCGTCGGACAGTTGAAGTTCTTGGCAGAAGGTGTTGCAGTGTCCCTGTTGCGGACAGTCTTGGCACCAGCCCGACGAAACGCCATGGCGGGGCGTGTCGGTGTGCTTGTCCCAGACGAAATAGTCTGCGCTTTCGGCGCCGGCGTAGACAGAAAGCAGGGCCAGGGCGATCGGCATCTGCGCAGGCTCAGTACCGCCTCG
>NZ_JAPNUG010000039.1:0-70063 GCF_036631435.1 Ralstonia sp. 1B3
TCATCAGCGAGGCCGGCATCGTCAGCGCGAACGGCATCTTCGCCGGTGGCGACCTGTGCGCCGACACGCATCTCGAAGCAGGCTGGGGCATCCGGGCCGGCGGCGACATTGAAGCGGGTGGGGCCATCCGCGCGGGCGAAGGCGTGGAGGCGGGCGGCACGATCGTGGCCGGGCCCGGCTACGGCGTGTATGCCGGGCTGGCGGTGCGCATGGCCGACTGGCCCGTCAGCGCGCGCGTGCATGCGCTTGCGCGTCCTGACGGTCTGGTCAGCGGACACTGGGGCGCGCCATGAGCTGCGCGCTGCCCATCCCGCCGCCCCTCGATTGGCCGGCGCTGCCTTCCGTCTTGCGGCCGCTGCAGCGGTGGCTTGCGCCGCTGGGTCTGCGCATCGACGTCGAGCACGGCAGTGACGACATCGAGCGCGAACTCGACACGCTGTACGAGCGCATGCAGACGCCCGGCACGCCGCTGCACGGCATGGCCTGCGACGATGGCACCTTGCCCGGCTTTCGCCTGCACACGCGAGGCCGACGGCGAGATTTACGTCTACGTCGAAGATGTGGCCGCGCGGCGCTTTGCTGGCGTCACGGTGTTCAACCGGCTGATTGAACTCGACAAGCGTGCCGATCGCATCCTGCGTGCACCGCATTCGAAATATGCGGCGGCGTACCAGCGGCGCGGGCTCGCATCGGCGGTGTATCGGCGCGCGCTGGATGGCGGCATGTGCCTGATGAGCGGCGCGCGGCAATCGACGGGCGCGCACGCGTTGTGGCAGTCGCTGGCGGCGCGGTATGCGTCGGGTTACGTGGAAGTGCGCGAGAAGCGCTTGCGCTATCTCGGCGATGCAGTTGGTGCGGACGTGCTCGACGCCTTGCACACGCGCCGCGTGTTGTTGGGCGGCGGCTGGACCATCGCGGCGTTGGCGACTGCCACAAAGATGGCCGCCTGATGATCAACCTGCGACGCTCTCGATCACGTCGCGCATGCGTATCACCAATCCGTCCATCGCTTCGGCCGGCACGTTGCCGTAGCCGAGCACGAGGCCGTTGTATTGCGCGGTCAGCGTGCCGGGCAGGCAGAAGCGTGACAGCGGCCGCAGCACCATCCCGCGTTCCCGGGCGGCGCGGCTGACCTCCGTGTCGCGCACCGGCGCGTCGAGCCGCGTGGAAAGATGCATGCCGCCCGCACCGCCCGATACGGTGACGATGCCGGCCAGGTGTCGCTCGATTGCGGCCTGCAGCGTATCGCGGCGCTCGCCATAGAGGCGACGCATGCGGCGCAGATGCCGCGTGAAATGTCCCGCCTCGATGAACTCGGCCAGCGCGAGCTGCTCAGCCACGCGCCCGCGCAGCGTCAGCGCACCCGCCGTCTTTTTCAGCACGGGCGCCAGGGCTGGCGGTACCACCATGTAACCGAGGCGCAGCGCCGGGAACAGCATCTTGCTGAACGTGCCGAGATAGATGACGGGCGCATCTTCGGTCAGGCCTTGCACGGCGGACAACGGCGCGCCCGTGTGACGGAACTCGCTGTCGTAGTCGTCTTCGATGATCCACGCGCCGGCTGCGCGTGCGTGCTGGATCAGCGCAAGACGGCGCTCCAGGCTCATCACCGCGCCCAGCGGGTATTGGTGCGATGGCGTGATGTAGATGAGCCGGGGCGGCGTGTCACGCCAGTCTTCCGCGCGCGGGGCGAGGCCATCGGCATCGACGCCGATCGGTACCAGGCGCATGTCGGCGGCTTGCAAGGCGGCGCGCGCTCCGTAGTAGCCGGGGTTCTCGATCCATGCAGTGTCGCCCGCATCGGCCAGCGTGCGGGCGCACATGTCGAGGCTGTTCTGCGTGCCATCGGTGATGAGCACCTGCGTCGCATCGCAGCGCACCCCGCGCGAAACGCGCAGGTATTCCGCCACGGCCTGGCGCAGCGCGACGTTGCCTTCGACCGGGCCGTAGCCCATCTGCCCCGGACCGATGCGGCGCCACCCTCGCTCCATGCAGCGGCGCCATTGCGCCAGCGGGAATTCATCCAGCGCGGGCGTGCCGGGCAGGAAGGGCAGCAGGTCGTCCATGCCGCCGCGCGGCGCTCCAGATCCTTCACGCGGTGCGATAGCGCGGGTGGGGCATCCGGCGCCGGTGCGGGCGTCTGCTGCAGGCCGACGCGTGCCACCACCGTGCCTTGCCGTCGGCTGAGCACGAAGCCCTCCGCAGCGAGCTGTTCGTAGGCGTAGAGCACCGAATTGCGTGCGATGCCCAGTTCTTCGGCCAGCGTGCGCGATGGCGCGAGGCGCGTGCCTTCCTCGATCTGTCCGCTCAGGATGGCCGCACGCAGGCAGGCATACAGGCGGTGCTGCTGCGAGGTGCGGGCTCCGCCTTCGCCGTGCATCGCCGTGCGTTCGTAGTTCGACAGCAGGACGCCGTAGTCCATCGTGGCTCCAAGACCTTGCATTTTGGTGGGTCTATGCATGGTGCCACGGTTTTTCTATTGTCGGCATATCGATTGATGATTCGGAGCCTCGCGTGTCGACCACAGAACCCACATCGCCCACCGCACGCACCCGCGTGCGCCGCGTCGCGCACCGCGGCCACTACGACCGCACCACGCTGCATGCGATCCTCGACGAGGCGTACGTCTGCCACATCGCCTTCGCCGACGAGCACGGCGTGCATTGCATCCCGACCGCCTGCTGGCGCGAGGGCGATCATCTGTACATCCACGGTTCCAACGGCAGCCGCATGCTGAAGCTGGCCGGAAGCGGGGCGCAGGTCTGCGTGACCGTCACGCACATCGACGGCCTGGTGCTGGCGCGCTCGGCGTTCAACCATTCGATGAACTACCGGTCGGCTGTCATTTACGGTGCGTTCGAAGTTGTGCCGGATGCGCAGAAACCTGCGGTGCTCGATACCTTTATGGAAGTGCTCGCGCCTGGTCGTTCACGACAGGCGCGGCCGGGTAATGCCAAGGAACTTGCCGCCACGACCGTGCTGCGCATTCCGCTGGATGAGGCGGCGTGCAAAGTGCGCACGGGCGGGCCGAAGGATGATGCTGAAGACCTTGACCTGCCTGTGTGGGCTGGGGTGCTACCGATGGCGCTGTTGCCGTTGCCGCCGGTGGTGGAGGCTGCGCCTGCGGGTACGCCGGATTATGTGCAGGAGTGGAGGGACAGTGCTCGCGTGCCGGTGGGGGATGTGGTGGTGTCGTGACGGCTGGGGTGCTGGTTGTTTTTTGGTCGTGGTGGTGCATCCCTTGTTTCATCCCCTGCCGGGGCTGACTCACTTTCTTTGGTCTTGCCCAAAGAAAGTAAGCAAAGAAATGCGCGCCCGAGATGGCGAAAGACTCCTTGAATTTCTGTAACCGTGCGGAGAAGGAGGCAAACTCGCTGCGCTCAAACAGGCCTCCTTCTTTTTTCCGCCGGCTTACAGAAATTCAAGGCGCCATCTAGGGCAGGAAAGTCAAAGGACAAAGCCGAACCATCTGGGCGCCGACCCAAACGACAAGGCCAACCTGACGATGGGTTGGCCTTTTTCTTTGACGTTGAGCCCTTGATGGCGCCTTGGATTTTTGTTGCGGGAAGGATAAAGAGGGGAGGCCTGTCTGAGCGCAGCGAGTTTGCCTCCCCTCCCTTCCCGCGACACAAATCAAGGAATGGGTCGCCATCTCGGGCGCGCCTTTCTTTTGCTTACTTTTCTTTGGCAAGACAAAGAAAAGTGAGTCGGTCCCGGCAGGGAACGAAAGAGGGGTGGACCAGAAGCCCCAAAAAAACCTCAGTGCACCAACTGATTAATCTCAATAATCGGCATCAACACCGCCAACACAATCAACAACACCACCACACCCATCGTCAAAATCAGCGCCGGCTCCAGCAAGCCAGTAAGGAACAGCGTCCGGCGCTCCAACTCCTGCGCCTCGCCTTGCGCAGCCCGCTCCAACATCGCAGGCAGATTCCCCGTCGCCTCACCCGAGCGAATCAAATGCACCAGCACAGGCGGAAACTGGTTCTGCGCTGCCAACGCCCGCGCCAGCGAAGTCCCTTCCCGCACGCGCGTGGATGCATCCTCCACGTTGGTCTTGAGCGCAACGTTGTTCAGCGTTTCCCCCGCTGCCTGCAACCCACGCAAGATCGGCACGCCGGCACTCGTCAGGATCGCCAGCGTGCTCGCAAACCGCGCGGTGTTGTAGCCGCGAACGAGCTTGCCGAACAGCGGCGCCGTCAGCAGCCATTTGTGCCACGACAACCGCAGCGCCGGCTGCTTGAGCAGATTGCGGATCAGCACGCCAATCGCCGCAAGCACGATCGCTGCCAGCCATCCCCAATTCCGTACAAAGTCCGACAGCCACAGCATGATGATCGTGAGCGTCGGCAGCTTCTGCTTGGTGTTGGCAAACACGCTGACCACCTGCGGCACCACGTAGGACAGCAGGAAGATCACGATCGCAAACGCCACCACCGTGACGATGGCGGGGTACGTGAAGGCCAGCTTGATTTTCGATGTGAGCGCGTTGCGGCTCTCGATGTAGTCGGCCAGGCGCGAGAGGACGAGGCCGAGGTTGCCGGAGTGCTCGCCCGCTGAAACGAGGGCGCGGTAGATGTCCGGGAAATCCTTCGGATGCTGTGCCAGCGCGACCGACAGCGAACTGCCGCCCACCACTTCCGCGCGGATGGCGGCGAGCAGTTCGCCGACGTAGGCGCGTTCGGCCTGATCGGCCAGCGCGGCCAGTGCTTCATCGAGCGGCAGGCCCGCCACCAGCAGGCTGGCGAGCTGGCGCGTGACGAGCGCGTTTTCCTGCGCCGAGAGCCGCTTGCCGAAGCTGGACCCGCCGCGCTTGGTGGCCTGTGTGCCCAGCGCGTCGACCAGCAGCGGCGTCAGCCCGCGTGCGCGCAGCAGCGTGCGCGCCTGACGCGCGCTGTCGGCTTCGATGACACCCTTGTCGGTCTTGCCGGTGGCGTCGGCGGCTTCGTAGCGGAAGGCTGGCATGCGCTATTCGTTCATTCGCGTCTTAGTCGCGCGTGACACGCAGCACTTCTTCCAGCGACGTGGCGCCGGTGTCGATCCAGCGCTGTGCGTCCATGCGCATCGTCTGCATGCCCTGGCCGATGGCGAACGCCTTGATGTCGGATTCAGCGGCCTGGCGGTGGATCATCGTCTGGATTTCCGGCGTGACGGTCAGCAGCTCGTACACGCCAGTGCGGCCCTGATAGCCGGAGTGGCTGCAACGGTCGCAGCCGACGTGATGCCACACCGATTTGCGTGCCGGTGTGGCCGGTGCCACGCCATCGGCAACCGGCGTGCCGGCCACGGCTTCCACTTCTGCGGGCGTGAGTTCGAGCACTTCTTCGCGGCGGCAATGCACGCACAGGCGGCGTACCAGCCGCTGCGCCAGCACACCCAGCAGCGACGACGACAGCAGGAACGGCTCGATCCCCATGTCGATCAAGCGCGTCACGGCGGATGCGGAATCGTTCGTGTGCAGCGTCGCCAGCACCAGGTGGCCCGTCAGCGAGGCCTGCACGGCAATCTGCGCGGTTTCCAGGTCGCGGATTTCCCCGATCATCACCACGTCCGGGTCCTGGCGCAGGATGGCGCGCAGGGCCTTGGCGAAGGTCATGTCGATCTTCGGGTTGACCTGCGTCTGTCCAATGCCGTCGAGGTCGTATTCGATCGGGTCTTCCACCGTCATGATGTTGGTGGACGACGCGTCGAGCCGCGACAGCGCCGCGTACAGCGTGGTCGTCTTGCCCGAACCCGTCGGGCCGGTGACGAGCACGATGCCGTGCGGCTGGTTGATCAGGTGGTCGAAGCGCGCCAGCGTGCCGGCGCCCATGCCGAGCTTGCCGAGGTCGAGCCGGCCGGCTTCCTTGTCGAGCAGACGCAGCACCGCGCGCTCGCCGTGGCCGGTGGGCAGCGTGCTCACGCGCACGTCCACCGGGCGGCCGCCCACGCGCAGCGTGATGCGCCCGTCCTGCGGCAGGCGTTTCTCGGCAATGTCGAGTTGCGCCATGATCTTGATGCGCGAAATGAGCGCGCCGTGCAGCGCCTTCTTCGGGCGCACCACATCGCGCAGCGTGCCGTCGACGCGAAAGCGCACGACGGATGCATTCTCGAACGGCTCGATGTGAATGTCCGATGCGCCTTCGCGCGCGGCCTGCGTGAGCAGCGCGTTGATCATGCGGATGATCGGCGCGTCGTCTTCGGATTCGAGCAGGTCTTCCACGGCCGGAATGTCCTGCATCAGGCGGGAGAGGTCGACTTCGCCTTCCACTTCGCCCACCACCTGGGCCGCGCTGCCGTCCTGCGCGTTGTAGGCCGTCTGCGTGGCGGTGGACAGTGCTGCCGTGTCGAGCGTCACCAGCTGCAGCGCGCCGAACACGCGGCCGAGTTCAGCCAGCGCCGTGCGCGAGGTTTCGGGGCAGACCCACACTTCCAGCGTGTCGACGTCCTGGCGCGCGACGAGCAGCTTGGCGTCGCGCGCAAACGCATACGGCACCAGCCGCACGGCGGACTGCGAGGGCGGCTCCAGCGTGCTGACGTCGGTGGTGGAAGCTTGCGTGGCCATGGTTCGTTGTCCGTTGTCAGCCGCCATTGCGCGGCGCGTTGCCGTCGTAGCCGCCCGAGGTGGGGGCCGCGAAATTCTGCAGGCGCGGCTGGCTGCGCGTGGTGCCCTGCGGCATCGGCATCGGGGCGCCCGGGGCACCTGCGTACCGGCCGGGCCCTTCGGCACGATCGACACATCGCCGTAGTTGTCGGCCGGGCGCATCGCGCTGGGCGACGGCAGCACCGGCGTGTCCTTGTCTGACGTGGTCGGCAGCATGTTCGGCGAGACAAAGCCCTGCTGCGTATCGCGCATGTAGTTGTAGCGGTTGTCCGACAGCGCGCCGGTCGCATCGGCCGTACGCAGGATGATCGGGCGCAGGAACACCAGCAGGTTCGTCTTCACACGCGTCTTGTTTTCCGAGCGGAACAACGCGCCCAGGATGGGAATGTCGCCCAGGCCCGGCACCTTCTGCTCGCCGTCCTGGTAGTTGTCTTCCAGCAGACCGCCCAGCACGACGACCTGGCCATCGTTGGCCAGCACATTGGTCTCGATCGAGCGCACGTTGGTGGTGGGGCCCTGCGTCGCATTCTGCGTGCCCGGCACCACGGCCGACGACTCCTGGAAGATCTGCATTTTCACCAGCCCGCCATCGGTGATCTGCGGCTTGACGCGCAGCGTGATGCCGACGTCCTTGCGGTCGAACGTCTGGAACGGCGTGACCGAAGCCGACGTGCCTGTCTGGGCATACGAGCCGGTGGTGATCGGCACGTTCTGGCCGATCAGGATCTTGGCCTCTTCGTTGTCGAGCGTGATCAGGTTCGGGGTCGACAGCACGTTGACAGAGCCGTCCGAGCCCAGCGCCGACAGAATCGCGCCCAGGCCGCTGGCCTTGTTGAACACGCCGAAGTTGCCGCCGTTGAGCTGCCCGACGTTCACGTTGGACAGCGCCGTCTGCGCCGCCGTGCTGCCGATGCCGCCCGTCGTGATGGTGGCGATCGTGCCGGCCAGCGTCAGCAGATTGCCTGAGCCGGTGCCGAAGTTGGTGCCGCCGCCGCCGTAGGTGTTCGGGCCGCCCGCGCCCACCATCCACTGGATGCCGAGCTGCGACGCCTTGGTGGCCGTCACTTCCACGATCATCGATTCGATGTAGACCTGCGCGCGCCGCGCGTCCAGGTCGTCGATCACGGCGCGCAGGTTGCGGTAGACCGGCTCGCTGGCGGTGATGATGAGCGCGTTGGTGGCCGGATCGGCCTGGATGATGCCGCCGGTGGTGGGCGTGTTGTTCTGCCCGAACGAGGCGCGGAACGAAGAGCTCCCGCTGCCCGAGCCGCTGCCCGAACCCGAGCCGCTGCCGTAGTTGGTGTTCTGCGTGTTCTGATTCTGCGAGGTGTTCACGCCGCCGGCGGGCTGCGAGGTCGCGCCTTGCGCGGCGCTTTGGCCGCCCGGGCCGGTGGATGCCGAGGCCGACAGCGTGGCGTCGGCCGCGACGATCGCACGCAGCGTAGTGGCCAGCTGCACCGCGTTGGCATTCTTGAGCGGCACCACCCAGATATTGCCGGGGCGCGCGTTCGGCACGTCCAGCTTGGCGATCAGTTGTTTGGCCTGGGCGAGACGGGCCGCACTCGACGCACGCACCATCACGCTATTCGAACGCGGCTCTGCCACGACCGACGTACGCAGGCTCGGGTCCGACAGCGCCGCGCCGGCGCCCGCCCCGCCTGCGCCACCGGCAGACGGATCGAGCAGCTTCTGCAGCGTGGCCGCCACGTCGATGGCCACGGCGTTCCTCAGCGGAATCAGCTCGGTTTCGCCGGCCACGGGCGTGTCGATCGACGCGATGATGCGGCCGATGCGGCGCAGGTTGTCGGCGTAATCGGTAATGACCAGCGTGTTGTTGGCCGGGTAAGCGGTGATCGTGTTGTTGGGCGCGATCATCGGGCGCAGCACCGGCACCAGGTTGTTGGCCGATTCATGCTGCAGGCGGAAGACCTGCGTGACGACCTGCTCGCCGCCGCGCGCGCCTGCCGCCCCCACGCTGGTGGGCGAACCCTGCAGCTTGGCGTCGGCTTCCGGCACGACCTTGGTGAAGCCGTTGCCCTCGACAATCGCGTAGCCCTGCATGCGCAGGATCGAGCCCAGCGATTCCAGCGCCTGCGAGCGCGTCACCGGCTTTTCGGTGACGAGGTTGACGGTGCCCTTCACGCGCGGGTCGACGATGAAGTTCTTGCCGGTGGCCTGGCCCACCGCCTTGACCACCGAGTCCAGGTCCGCGTTGACGAAATTCAGCGAGACCTCATCCCCAGGGTTGCCGGCGGCGCCGTTCTGGGAAGATGCCGCGCTCGGCGGGGCGGCAAAGACTGGCATCGAGCCGGCCACCATTGTTGCGCAGCATGCCAGGACGATGGCGCGAACGGTGAGTCGGGAAGAGGCGTTGTACATGGTCTCGTTCATGGTTGTCGGCACGCTGGCTCGCGCGCCGGCTTGAGGATCAAAAGCGGAGTCGATGGTGGGACCCGTCGCGCGGGCCCAGCAGACTCAACAGGCCAATCAATTGCGGTTCCGACTCCGGCGTGGCACTGGCCACCCCGTCAAAATGCGCGCCCTGGCCAAGAGTGCCCTGGCCTTGCAGGGTGAGCGGCCCGGCCAGCGTCGACAGCGACAACTGCATCGGCGCACCGCTCACGCCGCCAAACGACAGCACCGCCTGGTAACTGCCCAGCGGCCGCACCCGGCTGAGGCTGGATGATACCTGCTCGAGCGTGACAGTCAGCGCGCCCTGGGCGGTGTTTGGCTGGCCTTTCCCGCGGCTGAATTGGCCCGAGAGCGGCGTCCATTGCGCCCGCAACCGGCCATCCAGCTTGAGCGTGTTGAATGGCGCGCCAATGCCTTCCAGCAACGATGCCGGCAGCGCGACCGCGCCGGCCTCTGCCTCCCAATGCCCCGGCGTGACCGTCAGCGTGACGGGCTTCTCCAGCGCGCGATCGTGCGCCAGGTGCGCGCGCAGCGTGCCGGTCAGCAGCGGCAGCATGTCGATCGACCAGGACAGCCGGCCGGGCAGTACGGTCGCATCGGCGCCGCCGTTGCCGGCGGTCAGCGCGAGCGTTGCGCTGCCGTGCCAGATACTGCCCTGGCTGTCGGCCAGCAAAACACGGTGCCCCGTGGCTGCGGCAATGCGTTCCGCCGCCCACGCGGCCGGATACTGCGCCACCACGGTCGCGCCCACGGCCAGCAGCGCCACGCCACACCACAGCACACGCCAGCCGAGGCCGGTGCGCTCGTCCGGCCCGGCCCGGCGGCGCAAGCGCAGCGGCGGCAGCGATTCAATCCCCATCGGCACGATCGGACCCGTCAGCGGCCAGCGGCGGCGGGGCCTTGCAGCGTCGCCGTCACGTTGACCAGGGCCGTCGCGCCCACGTATTTGATGTTCGTGTCGATCACCTTCATGCGCTGCGCCTGGCGCACCTCCTGCAGCCATTCGGCGACGGCGCCGAAGGGCACCTTGTCCAGTTGCACCTGCACGCTCTCGCCCGACATCGCCATCCGCGTGGCCTTCAGGCCATGGTTGGTCAGGCTCGTGTTGAGCGCCTGCTGCAGTTCCGCACCGCGCGGCACGGGCGCGGCGGCAATGGCCGACAGGCCGCGCGCTTCCTGGCCCAGCGTTTCCATCTCGGCGAGCTGGGTCCGCATCTGCGGCAGGGCTTTCTCGATGCGGCGCTGGCCTTCGAAGGCCGGCTCCCACAGCACGAGGTAGACGATCACAAGCAGCAGCACCACGCCGCCACCGGCCAGGATGCGGCGTTCGCGCGGCTCGCGCTGCATCCAGAACGTCGTCGCCGCATCGCGCAGCGAGTCCGGCACGCCAATGCGCGGCAGGCGGCGGGATGACGATCGGGAAGAGGAGGGGGAGGAAGTCGCCATGGAGGAAGCGTTATTGGGCGATGGAGACCGTCCAGCGCGAGCCCGGTACGGTCGCCTCGGCACCGCGCGGGGCCTCGGCGGTGTCCATGTTCAGGCCGACATTGCGGGCGGCGGTACGCAGGCTGGCGGTGTCGGTGCCGTCCTTGAGCGTGACCGTGAGCGCGCGGCCGTGGTAATCGAGCGCGAGCAGCGCATCGGGGGCGAGGCCGGTGGCTGCCTGGGCAAATCGATCGGCCAGCGGCAGGAAGTCTTCCGGCGCCGATTTGCCGGCGGCCAGCCGCAGCTGCTCGACTTGGCGGCGCATCTGCGCGGGCGGGTCGAGAATCACGGGCGTATTCGGGAATGCCGTCTGCAGCTGCGCGCGCATGGCGGTATCGAGCCGCTTCTGCTCGGCGCGCAGCGTGAGCCAGCGCGCGTTCATGCCGATGAGCTGCACGACCACGATGAGCACGGCCAGCGCGATGGGCAGGCGCCAGAGGCTCCAGTCCATGCCGGCCACGCCGCCGCGCGCAAAGTCGAACTGGCAGAGATCGGCTTCGCCTGAGGCGAGGGCGTCGCGGGCGCCGGCCGCCCAGGTCGCCCAATCGAGCGTGGCCGTGGCGGGGTCGGTCGACAGGCCGGGCGCCAACTCGCGCAACGCGGGCGACACCATCAACGTGGCCGGCGTGGGCGCAATCCCCAGCCAGTTGCCGACGTTGGCCGGCAGCACGCGCAGGCCGTAGCCCTCGGCGCGGCCGGTGCGTACGGTGATGTCGACGGCCACGGGCGCGTCCGGGTCGGACGATGGCGCCGCGTCGAGCGCGATGGTGGCCGGTGTCACCGCAGCCACGGTTTCAGCCACGGGCGCGTCGACTGCGGGCTCGGCGGCAGCAGAAGCATCGAGCGACGGCTCCGCGCGCTCGACGGCGTTTGCCGATTCTGCAACCGGCGCTGCCGCTGCGGCAGGCGTTTCAAACGGCACGCAAAGCTGCGCAGGCAGCAAATGGCAGGTGCGGTGCTTGTGGCCGGCAAAGGTATCGAGAATGAAGCGCACCCACGCGCGGTCGGCAATCATCAATGCGCGCGATTGCGGCTCGCGGGGTGTCCGCCAGCCACGGGCCGGGGCATCACCCAGGCGCGGGCCGAGAGCGATATGGCATTGCTGCGCGTCCTGCACGAGGCGGTCTTCCACCAGATTGGGCAGCGCCAGACGCAGTTTGGGCAGCGCCAGCGGCGGCACGTTGGCCGGCACGAGCAGCACGTCCGCGGCGGGCAGCAGAAGGATCAGGCGGTCGGCCGCGGGCAGCTCGTCGGTGCGCGAGGTGCCTTCGCGCTGAACGCGTTGCGGGCCCTGCGCACCCTCTTCACGCACCAGCGCGAAGGGCACGGAGGCAAGCGCGCCCGCCGACCAGCGTTCGGGCGATTGAATGGGCCGGTGCGGCAGGCGCACGTACAGGGAGGTCGTCAAACCGCTCCTCTATTGATATTGATCTTGAGAGTGTGAATGCGAACTGCCAACGGAAGCGCCGGATTGCGCAAGACCCGCGATGCTGAACGATGCGGATGACAATACGGCGAAGGCCAGGGTCTGTCTACAAGCGGCGCGTACGCACGTGGAGGGTGTTGCGCCGCCGTCATGACGGAATCTCGTCGATGCGGCGGACCCAGACGATGCGGGTCGCGTTATTGTTGATCGGATCGCCACGTGAAACAAGCGCCACTTCTCCGATCCGGGCGCGCTCGTGGCGGGCCATGCCGTAGACGAGGAAATAGTGCGTCTGCACGTCCAGCAGGTTCGCCGCGGCGGTGGTGTCGACCCCGGGCGCGATGCCGCGCAACTGGTTGGTGACGTCGCCGATGTTGCGGAAGTACGCGCGGTCGCGCGCCTGCACCAGCGAACGGGCGCGGTCCAGACTCAGGTTCGGGATGACGGCGGCCAGCACTTCGGCGCTGGCCGTGTTGGCGTTGATCTGGGTGCGGGTGGGCAGCACGATCACGTAGGGGCGCAGCTTGGCGATCATGTCGGCCGTGTAGCCGGGAATCGTCAGCAGGCTGGTCACGTCGTCGAGCGGTCTGGGGCCGTTGCTGTTGCCGCCGCCGCTCCCGCCGCCGCTGTCTTCACCGCCTTGCTGGCCGCCCTGCATGCCTTCGATCGACTGGAAGCCACCCAGCATCTGCGCCAGGTACGTCGCCGTGACATTGGCCAGGCTCGGGTCGATGCTCAGCGACTGCAGCAGCAGGCCGTAGGCCTTGATGGCGTCCTTGTCGCGGCCGGTGATGAGCGTGCGGGCGCCCAGCGTCTGCGCCGTCAGCAGGTTCATCAGGTTGAAGCGCGCCTGGGCATCGAAGATGCGGCCCGAGAGGTACGACTCTTCGCCGGCGGTGTCCGTGCGCAGCGAGCTGCCGAGAAAGTCCGACAGCTTGGTTTCCTGGATCGGCACGGCCCAGATTTCGCCCAGGTGGTCGACGGCGCCGGTGCGGCGCTGGTCGTCGCGCAGGATGAGGCGCGCCCAGTCGATGCCCGCCCGCGCGATCCACGTGGCCTGCGCTTTCAGGCGCTGGTTTTCCACCGCGCGAATTTCTACCTGCTGGCGCCACAGCATGCCCGACACGATCACCACGGCCAGCGTCACCACCAGCAGCGCCGTGATGATGGCCGCGCCGCGCTGGCGCTTCGCGCGCAGGTCAGGGTGAGCACATCGACGGGAGCATCGCGCCATGTCAAAGCCCCGTCATGCAGATGCGCGTGAAGCGCTGCGGCGCGCCCTGCGGCGTCATGCGCACGAGCAATGCCAGTTCCACCGCACGCACCGAAGCGGCCGGCACCACCACGCCCGGGCTGTTGGCCGACGGCGCCGACGCGCTGGGCGTGGAAGCCGACGGCAAGCCGGTGAGGGTGGTGGTGTTGCTGCCTGCCGGGAACAGCGCCGCCGACAGCGCGCCCGTGTTGTCCATCCAGCCGCCGGGTTCGATCCAGGCGCGCGCGCTGATGCTGTCAACGTTGGCGGCGAGGAGGTAGCGCGCGGCGCCCACGCCGCCCTGGCGCAGGTTGTCCATCGCATTGCGCAGGTCGCCGCGGTTGGTGATCGGTTGGGTCTGGAGGCGCTCGAGCCGGCCGTCGACGATGCGGTAAAGCACCACTTGCCACGCGGGCGGTTGGCCATCGTCGCGGCGGTCGCGCACCATCAGCACGCGGTTGGCGTCCACCTCCACCGGCGAGCGCGACAGCGTGTTCGGATCGGCCAGTTGAGTGCAGTCGGCATCGAACTGCGCGTAGGCCGTCTTGAGCGCCTCGATGCGTTCGTCGCGCTGGGCCAGCGCCTCGTGCGTGCGGGTCATGCTGTCCAGCCCGCGCCAGGCGATCACGGCCAGGATGGCCAGCAGCGTGATCGCCACCAGCAGCTCGAGCAGGGTGAAGCCGCGCGCCGAACGATCAGAAGACATTGCGCGCATCGTTCGGTAATAGCGTCACGAGCCAAGCCAGTCGCACGGATTTGGAGGCATCCGGATAGACGGACACTTCCACGCGGCGGAACACCGGATTGGGCGTGCTGGCGATGGTCTCTTCGCACCACAGCTGCGTATCGCCTTGCGGGCACGCAAAGCCGCGCGCGCCGGGATCGGGGAAGACGCGCGCCAGGCGCAGGTTGGCGAGGTGGTTTTCGGCGCTCCACGTGGCGATCATGCGCGTCTGCAGCGAATCGCTGGCGGTGGTCATGCTGCCCATGGCGCGCATGGTGGCGGTCAGCGCCACGGCCACGATGGTCAACGCCACCAGTACTTCGAGCAGCGTGAAGCCGCGCGTGCGCACACCGCATGCAGGGCGGAGGAGGCGGCGCGTCATTGCGTTTGCGTCTCTGTCAATACGCGCGGGCCGCCGTCGGATACCACGTCGACGCGCGCACCCTGCGAGGTCAGTGCCACGCGCCACGGCAGGCCGATGGCCTCACGACCGAACACGAGGCGCTGCGGGGCGCCGGGCACCGCAGCGGCACCTGCGACGATCTGTACGTTGTCCATGCCTTGGCGCCAGTGGCCGGGCGCGAGCACGTCGCGACTGAGCACACGCCAGCCGTTGGGCGTCGCTTCGTAGAAGCGCCAGCCTTGCGCATCGCCTTCCCACGCCACGGGGCGCGAAGTGAGCTGCGCTTCTTCCTGAGCCAGCTCGATCAGGCGCGCGAGCTTCTGCGCGTCATCGGCCAGTTGCGAGCGCGGGTTGGGCGTGGCGTTTACGGCCACCACGGCCAGCACGATGCCGATGATGACGACCACCACCAGCAACTCCAGCAGCGTAAAGCCGCGAGGGTGCCGGCGGCGTGGTTGACCGAACATGGCGCGCGGTGGGTTGAGGCGACTGCGGCGGCTTAGTTGTCCCAGTTGCCGATATCGGCGTCGTTGCCGGTGCCGCCGGCCTGGCCGTCGGCGCCGAAGCTGAAGACGTCCACCTCACCGCGCACGCCCGGGTTCAGATACTGGTATGGGTGGCCCCACGGGTCTTTGGGCAGGCGTTCCAAATAGCCGCCGCCCTTCCAGTTGTTGGGGATCGGCTCGGTGGTCGGCTTGGTGACCAGCGCGCTGATGCCCTGCTCGGTGGTCGGGTAGCGGCCGTTGTCCAGCCGATAAAGCTTGAGCGCCTGCGAAATGGAAGCGATGTCCTGTTTGGCGGCGATGATGCGCGCCTCGTCGGGGCGGCTCATGATCTTCGGCACCACCAGCGCGGCGAGGATGCCCAGGATCACCACCACCACCATGATTTCGATCAGGGTGAAGCCGCGTGCCGCCCGTTGGGGCAGCCGGGCGAGGGCGCGCTGGCGGAAGGAAGAGCGAAGTTGGCCTTGCATCATGGCGACAGAGTTGGCAATAAGGGGAAGAGACAGAGTATATCCGTGAGATATGACCATATATTGCACGCAGGGGTCATGCTGCGTTGGCTCTAGAGCCGCACCTCCAAGCTGTTCACCGAACCGGCATGAAGGGCGGATAGAATCGGCGTATTCCTACGGTGCCCCGCCCATTTCATGAACGCTCGACAGTCGTCCCGCCTGCTCAGCCTTGTACTGTTTGCTGCCCTGTGTGCGCTCCTGACGCACTGGGTGCTGACGCTGTCGTCGCTGCGCGCGCTGGGCGCGCCGCGTGAGGCCCGTGTGGCGCAGACCGATGCGCTGGAGACCGGCGCGGCCGTCACGCTCTTCGGCGGCGGCCCGCAGAACGGCCCGCGCGATGTGCAGGTGATGGGCGTAGTGGCCGATCTGGCCGATGGCTCCGGCGCGGCCATCGTGTCGGTGGACGGTGGCGCGCCACAGGCGGTGCGCGCCGGCAAGTCGCTGTCGTCCAACCTCAAGCTGGTGGAGATCAAGGCGCGCTCGGTGGTGATCGAGCGCAACGGCGCGCGCCAGGAGATCCCGCTGCCGGCGAGCGCCGTGGCCGGGGTGTCGCCGGCCAATCGCAATGCGCCGGCGATGCCGCTGCCGCCTGCAGGCGCTGCAGCGCCGTTGTCGACGCCCGCCATGCCGCCGGCAACGTCGCCTGCGCCACCGGTGGTCAACAACCCGGCCAACACGGCCATGCCGGGCGCCATGCTGCCGATCGCGCCCGCGCAGATCAACACGGGCGACGAGCCAGCCAACCAGGGCGGCGGTATCGTCGGCCCGCGCCACCGGGCAGCGGCCGCTGCGCGCAAGGGCGATACCCCCAGCCGGGCGCCGACCAATAGGCGTGTCGCGCGTGTTTGCGGCTTGCCAAGCGTTGGCGGACGCATATTACAGCGCATGTCATTGGGGTAACAGCGTGTAAAAGCAGGCAACGCGCTGGCATTGTCGGGTTCTAATCCGCTACACAGTCCATGTGAAAAGGAGCTGACCATGACCAACAAACGTGCTGTCCAAGCCTTCCTCGCCACCTCGGCCCTGTTCCTGGCCATGTCGGGCATGAACGCCCGCGCCCAGGATGCCAGCGCCCCCGCCGCCAGCGCGCAGGCGCCGGCCACCGCGACCGCGCCGGCTGCGCCGCAAGCCGGCCCCCGCGCCGGCAGGATGGGCCACCAAGGCGGCTTCAAGGCCATCGACACCAACGGCGACGGCCAGGTCTCACGCGACGAGGCCAAGGGCCACGCGTGGCTTGAAAAGAACTTCGACCAGATCGATGCCAACCACGACGGCCAGCTCAGCAAGGACGAACTGGCCGCATGGCACAAGGCCCACAAAGGCGAGATGCATGAAAAGATGGCGCAGCGCTTTGACGCCAAGTTCAAGGCGGCCGACAAGGACAACGACGGCAGCCTGACCAAGGAAGAAGTACAGGCCGGCATGCCGCGCCTGGCGAAGAACTTCGACCAGATCGACGCCAACCACGACGGCAAGATCACCGAAGACGAGATCCGCGCCTATATGAAGGCCCGTCACGATGCCCGCAAGGCGCAGAAGAACACGCCTGCGGGCGCGGCCATGCCGGGCGGTCCGTCGGCGACGAAGGGCGAGTGACGCCTCGTTTGAATCTCCACACGCAAGCGGCGCCTTCGGGCGCCGTTTTTATTGCCCGCGCCGGTCCGGATTCTCAAGAGGGCGGCAAGACCGGTGGCGCAAAACACCCCGGTGGCGAACCATCGGGGTGCGGGTACAGCACGCCTGAAGTTTGAGGGTCTTCAGGCCGGCTGATCGTCGGCCTTGAGCACGCCGCGGCGCATCTGGTCGAGTTCGATCGACTCGAAGAGCGCCTTGAAGTTGCCCTCGCCAAAACCTTGGTTGCCCTTGCGCTGGATGAACTCGAAGAAGATCGGGCCGAGCTGGTTTTCCGAGAAGATCTGCAGCAGCAGGTCGCCCGGCGCGCCATCGATGAGGATCTTGCGCTTCTTCAGTTCCGCCACGTCTTCGCCATGGCCGGGGATGCGCTTGTCGACCAGTTCGTAATACGTGTCGATCGTGTCGAGCAGCTTGATGCCCTTGCTGCGCAGCGCGTCCACCGTGTTGAACAGGTTGGTCGAACCGAGCGCGATGTGCTGGATGCCCTCGCCGTGGTACATGTCCAGGTACTCCTGGATCTGACCCGCCTTCTCCGTCCCTTCCTCATTGATGGGGATGCGGATGTTGCCGCACGGGCTCGTCATCGCCTTGCTCTTCACGCCCGTGACCTGGCCTTCGATGTCGAAGTAGCGCACTTCACGGAAGTTGAAGAAGCGTTCGTAAAACTCGGCCCATTCCTTCATCCGGCCACGGTAGACGTTGTGCGTCAGGTGGTCGATGTAGGTCAGGCCGTGCCCGGTGGGGTTCGGGTTGGCGCCCGCGATGGGCACGAAATCGACGTCGTAGATGCTGATGTTGCCGATGTCGCCGGCCTTGGCGTCGTTCTTGCCGGTCCAGCGATCGACCAGGTAGATCAGCGAATCGCCGATGCCCTTGATGGCCGGAATGTTCAGCTCCATCGGGCCGCTGTGGGTGTCGAAGCCCCAGGCGCCCAGTTCCAGCGCGCGCTTGTAGGCGAACGCGGCGTCCTGCACGCGAAACGCGATTGCGCAGATCGACGGGCCGTGCAGGCGCGCAAAGCGCTGCGCGAACGAATCCGGCTCGGCGTTGATGATGAAGTTGATCTCGCCCTGGCGATACAGCGTCACGTTCTTGTGACGGTGCTTCGCGATGGCGGTAAAGCCCATGTTCTCGAACAGCTTGCCCATGGCAACGGGGTCCGGCGCGGCGTATTCGATGAACTCGGAACCGGCGGTGCCCATCGGGTTTTCCCAAGGCGTGAATTGCATGGTGAGTCTCCTGTGGGGGCGCGCTCTGGAGCGCTCAGGTCTTTGACGATCCTCGCAGTGTAGGAGTGTCCGTCCAAGCAAAAATTGCGAAGTTGTGCCCACCTTGCTAAATTTGCGCAAGAAAATTGCCGAATTAATTGGTGCGGAGCAACAAAATGAATAAAGTGGAACTCGACAAGATCGACCGCAAGATCCTGGAGGTCCTGCAGAACAACGGCCGCCTCACCAATCTGGAAGTCGCCGAGCGGGTGAATCTGTCGCCCAGCCCGTGCTTGCGACGCATCCGCCGCCTGGAGGAGAGTGGCGTGATCCGCCAATACGCCGCGCTGCTCGACCCGACCAAGATCGGGCTGGGGCTGTCGGCGTACATCAATGTGCGGCTGGAAAAGCAGGGCGGCGCGCCCAAGGGCAAAGGGCCCTCCGACATCTTTCGCGCTGCGGTGGCGACATGGCCCGAGGTGGTCACGTGCTATGCCATGACCGGCGAGATGGACTACCTGCTCAAGGTGTTTGTGGAAGACATGGAGCACTTCGCGCGCTTCATTCGCGACCAGCTGCTCGCCCACCCGGCAGTGATCGATGTGAAGAGCAGCTTTGCGCTGGAGCGGATCAAGGATACGACGGCGTTGCCAGTGGTGGTGTGAGGGCGATCCGGACGTGCGCCATGAGCAGTATGGGGAGCGGAACTCAGTCAGGCGCGCTCCGATAAATCATTGCTAAATACCAGCGGTGCATGTTCTGTGGGGTTCCAGCATTTCAATGCAATGCCAAAGCGATTGATGGCCGCGGCCTCAATGGGAACCGCGAAACGAGCGCTCTTGCGGTCCAGTCGGCCGCCGCGCTCTTCATATTCAAGCTCGAGTGCTGTGGCGCCGGCACCGTTCGCCACAAAGGCGCGGATAGCCAACCAGAGGTTGGTGTTGTCTTCCTTTGTGCCTCTCGAAGGTGACTTCGTCATCGATACTGGCCGGAAACGCAGCCAATTGCATGCCCCATGCAGTCAAGCTCGGTGCGTAATCGTAGAAGTCGACTGCGACGGATTGGGCAGTGCTTCGAAGTGATAGTCGTAGTTCGAGCATGCCGTCATCTGGGTCACGCCAAAGTAGTTCCAGTGAAAGTCGCATGGCATCAGGGTTTAGGTGGGCGGCAGGTGCTCTACCCAAACGGGCTCACCCGGATGATGCTCCGCGATCGTATCGATAGCATCTTGCAGCGCTTGGGCAGAGGCGCCGCGCAGCGGATAGACAAACCGCGAAACGTTGCGACCGGCGAGTTTGCCGTAGTCAACGTCGGATAATGCATCCGTTCCGCACCAGATTGGCAGATTCGCCTCGCTTGCCAGTTGTAGCGCGCGTTGCAAACCTTCAGGGCTGATTGCTAGGAAGACCATGACGGTATCAGTTGGCCGGGGCGGGCATCACAAGATGTCGATGAACGTGCAGCGATTGACTCTACACCGCACGCTCCACCGGTGGCGCCACGCGGCGCTTGATGAAGACAGCCGGAGATAACACCGGAATATGCCGAGCCCGCAGCGTAACCAGCCAATCGCCTACCGCGTCTTCGCAGGTGACGCGGAAGTGATTCGCGTCGATCCACTCCACCTCATCCAGCCAGAACGTGTAGTACGCCGCGCCAATGGTGCCGGTGCTGATGGCACGTGAAAGATCGGGGGCGACGAGGGTGATGGAGACGGCCTCTTCAAACGGGCAGTCGTAATTGGTGATGAGGACGAAGCCGAGGTCCGTCTGGTATTGCCGAAGCAGCTCGTAGCCGGGGATGGCGAGCGTCGGGTGCGGAACGCCGTCGACGATCACGCGTGTGCGCATGGGCCACTGCTCATACGGGCCGCTGTGTTTCTCCAGGGCGAAGCGTTGGAGCGGCTGCATGGCGGCGGCGCGTTGGCTGCGCTATTCCTTGCGCATGCCGCACAGGGCGATCTGGCGTTCTGGGTCGGCAGAATCCTTCCAGCCGGGTTCTTCGCGCTTCTGGTACGCCTCCATCGTTGGGTAGCCCTTTACGCTCCACGAGAACTCGCTGTAGCGCGAGACCTCGATGACGGCCAGGCCGCAGCGCTTGCGGTGGTCTTCAATCTTGAACGCCGCGTGCGGATGCTCGCCCGACAGGTCCTGCTCGATCACCTTGTAGCGCGTCGGGCCGCACTTGAAGAAGCTGGCGTTCCATTCGATGGTTTTCGGGCGGAGGAACAACGCGCCGTAGCAGGCGCGGCCGTCACCGCGGAAGGTTCCGGTGAGGGCATCTGCTGCCATGGCCGATTGCGCAGCCAGCAGCGATACGGCGATAAGGAGGCGGCCTACTTGCATGCGGCGGTTCCGATCTTCGGGATGAGCGTGAGCACGTAATCGAGTTTCCGGATGTACGCGGCGTCGCCGTGGTTGTACAGCACGGCAATGTTCTGCGTCGTCACGGGGCGCCAGCCGCTGATCACCTTGCGCATGGCGGCCTTGCGGTATTTGACCACCTGCCCGGGTTTCAGTGTTGCGGCGTTCGGGTTGAGCGCGCGCATCTCCGCGAGGGTCGAGCCTTGCGCGCGGGCGATCTTGTCAAAGCTGTCGCCCGCCTTGACGGCCACTTCATAGACCTTGTCGTCGGCATCGCGCACGCTCCGGACGTCGAACTTTGCCATGCGCGTGAGCAGGTAGCCGACGCCGGCACGGATGTTCCACGCCGGCACCGTTCGGGCCAGGCCCGCGTTCAACCGGGTGCGGATGGCCGGGGGACGATGAGGTCGCTGCCTTCTTCGCCGCGCAGCAGGGTATTCAAGGCGGGGTCGCCCAGGTTGCCGATCTGCATCGGCCGGGTGGACCACGCTTCCGAATCGGCGCCGGTCTCGACCCACACCATCGCCTTGACGACCTGCCAGTCCAGCGGCAGATAGCCCGCGTTGCCCATCAGGTGGCGGTTGTATTCCGCCACCGCAGCCTGGATGTCGCAGTCGTAGCCGTTCCAGCGGTCGGGGTGCTGGGCCGCGGTGTTGATGTAATCCTGCCAGCGCTCGAAATCGGTTTTGGGCTTCGCCTGGGCCTTGGTGACCATCTGCCCCTCCGTGGTTGCTTGACCTGTGGAGGGGCATGGTAGCCAGCGCCCGTCGGCGGCGTGTTAACGGCTGTTTATGTACCTTGCCGGCCGCTGGCGATCATCGACGCTGGCGCGTCAGGCTTCACTGCTTGGCCGACGGATCGTCCTGCGGGTTGACGTATTTGACGTCCAGCGGCCCCGTGCCATGAATCTGCACGACCGTTGCCGTCTTGGTGAAGGCGTAGTGATGCATGCCTCCCGGCAGGTTGTGAAACCCGCCGGTCTTGAGCGCATGCGCGGCGCCCATGTCCATGGTGTCGCCGCTGCCCAGGTATAGCGTGCCCGAGATCACCGTGAGGTTCTCCGTCTGGGTGTGCCAGTGCGGGGGCACCTTGTAGCCGCCTGGCGCTTTCAGGCGGACGACGTACGGGCCGTCCTTGCCCGGGTCGCCGTAGAGCACCGCCAGCTTGGCGCCCTTGGGCAAGCCCGGCGGCGCGTCGACCCACTTCAGGGCCGATGGGTTGATCATCGTCATGTCGCCCATGGCGGCGTCCTGGGCGGCAGCGGGCGCGGCGCCCAGGACGAGCAGCACGGCTGCGGTCAGCAGCATCGATTGCGCGGATGGTGTCTTCATCTTCGTCTCCTTCTTGCCTCGGCATCGGCTCGCGGGCGACGCAGATGGCCGCCACTGGAGAGCGAGAGGTGCCGCATCCTCATCGTAGAGAAGACACCCGCGCGGCTGACAAGCACGCAATTGCCCTAGGCGGTGACAGTCGGATCCGGATAGGCACGGATCTCCAGCGCGTGGCCGTCGGGATCGTCAAAGTAGATCGATGCGGCCATGCCGCGCGCGCAAAGCTTTGTCCGACCTGTCCACTGCGTCGGTCGAACGGCGAGCCTCCGTACGCGATGCCGCGTTCCACCAGCCGCGCGTGGATGGTGTCGAACAACGCGCGGTCCATGCTGAAGGCGAGATGTTCGCTCTGGAGTTCGTCGACCTCGCGCAAGTCGAGCGTGAAGGTGTCGTTCACGCGTACGACATCGAAAGGACCCATCTGCCCTCGTGCGCGAAGCCGAGCACCTGGGTATAGAAGTCGACCGCGCGGGCCGCGTTGCGTACCCGGAGGATGGTGTGATCAAGCACAATCATGGCGAACCTCCTTCAGCCGACATAACGGGCAATGACCATGCACACCAGGGCGACAGCCAACAGCGGCGCTGCAACGCGATGCGCCAGTGCCGGCCGCCTACGTAGCGCGCCTTGCACGCCGGCCGCCGCGACGGCCGCCAGGGCGCCGATCATCAGCACGGTGCGCGGCCAGCCGAGCAGCCCGGCGTGGTCCATCGCGCCGAGCCCGAGGCCCGTCAGCACGGCCACCGTTGCCGCGCCCATCTGCGGGCGAAACATGACATCGGCATTGGCACCGCCAGTGCGGGCGAGCATGAAGGTGGAACCGGTCCAGAACACTGTGGCCATGGCGTGAAGCGCAATCAACAGAATCCAACTGAATTGCATGGTGACTCCTGATTTGAACTGCGGGTTGGGCGAACACTCGGGGTCCATCTGGCGTGGACTACTCTTTGACATCGAATGATTCGATATCTATCATAGACCAGCATGAAGCCAAAGCAAGCCCATGGCATCCCTGTGGGATTCCTCCTCGCCCAGACCGCCAAGACGACGGCCCGCGCGTTTGACGACGCGTTGCAGGAACGGGGCGGATCGCTGCCGATGTGGCTGATCCTGAAGGCCCTGATGGCAGGTGAGCACCGTACCCAGGCTGAGCTGGCGGCCACGGTGGGCGTGCAAGGGCCCACGCTCACGCATCATCTGAACGGCATGGAAAAGGACGGCCTATTGATGCGAAGCCCGCTGCCGGACAACCGCAGGGTCCATCAGGTGGCGCTGACGGATGCAGGGCGGGCGCTGTTCTTCAAGCTTCGGGATGCGGCCATCGCGTACGACGCGCGTTTGCGCGCCGGTATCGATGCAGCCGATCTGGAGCGCTTTCGCGTCGTGCTGCAGCGCATGTCTGCCAATGTCGAGAGCGCCGCCGGCGCCGATGAAGACAATGCCGCTAGTTGACCCCTAGTCGGTCACCTCAAACGCGGCCGGGTCAGCCAGCGCCTCCAGCCGATGCGACGCCGTGGGTTTGATGGCTGCGGTCGTCATCGCTTGCAGCATGAGCCGTTCGCGCACGCTGCCTAAAAATCAGCGCGGTGGCGGCGCAGGACGAAATCACGGTAGTTGTCAGCTTCCAGCGCGCGCCACGCCGCCTGGCGGCCAGCTTCGGACTGCATGCGCGCGGCTTCCAGTGCATGGGTTTCGATGCGGGCGTTGGCGGCGGTCAACCGGGCATAGCCGTAACGGGCCATGTCGTCGCGCGCGAGGGTTTCGATGAGCGTGATTTCATCCATCGACAACTGCTGGTGGAACTTGTCGATATTGGCGGTGATGGGCGCGAAGCAGTTGGACGTCCACAACGCAGACAACCGCGAAATCTGCCGCGCTTCGGCCGAGCGGGACACATCGAGCATCTGCGGCAGGAAATCGATCTCCAGGAAGTCGCATACGCGGCGCAACGTGCTTTCCTGATCGACCAGAAAATCTTCATAGCGGATGGTGCAGGTGCGCTCCGGGTACTGGGCGATGAGCGCGTTGGCGGCGCGGTGTGCGGCCACCCAGGTCTGCGTGTTCAGCAGCGTGTCGAAGTCGTGGATGATCGCGCGGTTCATTGACGCGACCTGCGCGCGCGGGTCCCGCACGACGTTCAGGAAGCGCATGTCCGGAAAGAGCGTCATCAGCTCGGCGGCGTAGTGCACGCTGTCGAGCGATTTGTCCATGACCACGCGCGCGCCGTGCTGTGCGCCCGCACGCAGCAATAGTTCCCACACCACGCGGTGCACGCTGCGCGGCTGGTCGCGCAGGGCCTCGAACACCTCCACCGGATCGAACACCATGCCGGGCCACTTGACCATGCTCGCCGCCTGCAGGCCGATCACGTCGGTCACCAAGCGGAAGTAGGCGCGATCGTCTTCCAGGTTGCCGTACAGCGGCACCAGCGGCATGAAGTCGACGATGTGCAGCGGATACGGCGCATAGAACGCCGGGTTGAAGTTCAGGCGCAGGCGCAGCGCGTGGCTGCCGCAGCGGCGCAGCGGAATCATCAGGACGGGGCGCGGAAGGGCGGTCATCGAACGGTCTCCGGTTGACGGATGTCCAGCCAGGCGGACAAATGTGCGTGCAGCGCGGCCGTGGCCGCCTGCAGCGGCATGGCGCCGGTATCGAGCCGCAGCGACGGCGCCGCCGGTGCCTCATACGGCGACGACACGCCGGTGAACTGCGGGATCTGCCCGCCGCGCGCCCGGGCGTACAGTCCCTTCGGATCGCGGGCCTCGCACACATCCAGCGCGGTGCAGACGTGTACTTCCACAAACCGGTCTGCACCGATGATCTCGCGCGCCATCTCGCGATCGGCACGCAGCGGCGAGATGAACGCGGTCACGACGATCAGCCCGACGTCGTTCATGAGGCGTGCCACCTCGGCGGCGCGGCGCAGGTTCTCGGTGCGGTCGGCTTCGGTAAAGCCGAGATCGTGGTTCAGGTGATGACGCAGGTTGTCGCCATCGAGCACGGCGCAGCGCTGGCATGTTTCGTACAGGCGCTTCTCCAGGGCATAGGCGAGCGTGGATTTGCCTGCGCCGCTCAGGCCCGTCAGCCACAGGGTGAGCGGCGCATGGCCAAACTGGTGCGCACGGGCCTCGTCGGCCACGCCGCCGGCATGCCAGTAGACATTGCGTGCGGCGGGGCCGGCGCAGGACGAAAGGGCAGATTTCATCGTGGGGTCTCGGGCTCAGGCCGGCAACAGGGCGGCCTGGTGATAGCCGATGCGCGCAGCAGGTGCTGCCGCTTTCGCCGGGTTGGCGAGCTTGAATACGCTCACCACACCCACCAGTCGGCTCGACTGCTCGCGCATTGATTCCGCCGCTGCGGCCGCTTCTTCAACCAGCGCAGCGTTCTGCTGCGTGACTTCGTCCATCTGCGTGATGGCGCGGTGAATCTGGTCGATGCCGCTGGCCTGTTCGTCGGTCGCGCCCATGATCTCGGTCACGATGGCGGTTACGCGGTGGATGCTCGTCACGACGTCCTGCATGGTCGTGCCGGCCTGCTCGACGAGGGTGTTGCCCGCATCCACGTGGTTGACCGAATCGCTGATCAACAGCTTGATTTCCTTGGCTGCCGTCGCCGAGCGTTGCGCCAGCCCGCGCACCTCGCTGGCGACGACGGCAAAGCCGCGCCCCTGCTCGCCGGCGCGGGCTGCTTCCACGGCAGCATTGAGCGCGAGGATGTTGGTCTGGAACGCAATGCTGTCGATCACGCCGATGATTTCGCTCACCTTGCGTGCCGATTCGCTGATTGCCCCCATGGTGTCCACCACGCGCGCCACCACCGTGCCGCCTTGTGTCGCGACCTCGGCGGCCGTGGCGGCGAGTTGGTTGGCGTGCCGCGCGTGCTCAGCGTTCTGCTTGACGGTGGCGTTGAGTTCTTCCATCGACGCCGCGCATTCCTCCAGCGCGGAAGCCTGTTCCTGCGTGCGGGTCGACAGGTCGAAGTTGCCGGTGGCGATCTGCTCCGATGCCGTGGCCAGCGTGTCGGTGCTGGTGTGCACCTGTTCGGCAATCGTCGCGAGGCTGTCACGCATGCGCTTCATGGCGTGCATGAGGCTTGCCTCGTTGTCGCTGCGCGTTGGAATGACCACCGCCAGATTGCCTCCAGCGATCTGGCTGGCGATGTCGGCCACCGTTCCAGGCTCGCCGCCAAGCTTGCGCAGCAGGCCGCGCGTGATGAGCGCGCTGGCCGCGAGGCTCACCAGCAGTGCCAGCACGCTCAGCGCAAGCAGCCAGTTGCGGCTGTCGACATAGCTCGACTTGGCCTTGGCGGTGTTTTCGTCGTTGAGCTTTTCTTCAAACGCCTGCAACTTGCCGAGCAGATCCCACCAGGCGCGCTGCACGGGGCGGAATTCGAAGCGCAGGACTTTGTACGCGTCTTCCTTGTGGCCGGCCGCGACTAGCGCCTTGACGCGCGTTGCGAACGGCGCAGCAAGTTCGGCCTGCTGCCGGATTTGTGCGAGCAGCGCTTTCTCTTCGGTGGTGGTGTCCGCCAGTGTGTCGAACATGCGGCCAAGCTTGCTGTCGGCCTCGCTGTACTGGCCTTCCTGTTTTTCGATGCGGCTCAGTTCGCTCTGGATTTCGTCATGCTGCTCCAGCAGCACGATATTCCGATAAGCCAATGCGCGTTCGGTAACGCTCGAATACATTTTTGCGGCGAGCTTGGCTTCTACGGCATTGATTTCCGTGGTGTCTTCCAGCAGCCGCCGGAAATCCGACATGCGCTGCAGGCTGAATGCCATGAGCAGCACGAGCAGCCCCATCGTCAAGCCGAAACCCCACGCCAGTTGGGTGGCCACCTTCATTTTGGAAAAGCGCATGTTTGTCCCCGTCATAATCGATCACGACTGCTCTATCGAGCGGGGCGGCTGGAGCTTGAGGGATTTAATTCAAATTACTCAATATGCGTAATGCCGCGTCGAACCAACATCACAAAATGGATGCTGAAAAATCGATGCGATTTTCTGCAGATATTATTTTGATGAAATGACTTGCATTAAATTGCGGGCAATCCAAATGCGTCACGCAAAAGAAAACGCCCGTGGAAGCCGGGCGTTTTTCTTTGCTGAGCGGTGCAATCACACGGTGCGTTTTTGTGGCACCAGTGAGCGCCAGAAGCGCTGACCGAAGCGGCGCACGTCGCGCAGGTTGCGCTTGAGCATGTAATCGAGATCGGCCACTTGCTCGTCAATGGCCTCGGTCAGCAGGCTCATCGTGTCGGCGGGCGGCAATTCGAGGTAGGCATCGGCTTCGCCATAGGCGTACTGGACGCGCATGCCGGCTTTCTTGGCGATGTGCATCATGGCTGCGTTGCGCGACAGGCAGTGCATGTACAGGGTGCGCACCTTGGTGTTCTGGCCGTGCATGGCGGCACGCTGGAACAGCGCGCTGCCCACGCCCTTGCCGCGTGCCGATTCCGACACCGACACGCCGAACTCCGCCACACGTCCTTGCGGGTTGTCGCGCAGGTAGGCGAGGTGGCCCACGCCGGTCAGCTCAAGGCGCTCGTTGTAGACGCCAAAGACCTTGTCGTGGTCGAAATCGATGCTGTCGACGTACGCCTCGATGACGTGATCCCGGACCACCTGGCCGAAACGCAGCAGGCGGTCTTCCTCGCCGAGCGCGAGCAGATGTTTGAGCAGGCGCGACCGGTGGTGCGCGGCAAGCTCGCGCACCAGCACGGTGGAACGCGGCGCGCCTTGCGCTGCTTCCGTCTTGTCGATGTCGTCCTGGGTGACGACCCCGATGGCCTTGCTCAGTTCGAGCGGGTTCACGACATGGTTCCTGTTCTGATCGCGCCTTTCAATGGAGGGCAGCGAAGTGATGAGTCGGAGGCGCGGATGGCACCTCCGGGGCACTCAATCGGGTGCAACTGAGTGTTGTGCAACGCACCATGCAATTGTAGTGCAATCAGGGTTTCCCCGTAAGTCTGGTGTCAGACTTTCCCAAGGATTTCCCGGTAAATCCTTGATTTAGCGCATCCGAGCGCCGTCTCCAGCGGTGTGGTGTGGTAACAACGTAAATGCTGCGCCGCGCAAAAGTGAAGGGCGGCGCGCTTTCGGGCCCTGCTCGCGTTACATCGTTAGCCGATGCGCGCCCCTCTTCGTAACGCCGCTTCACAATAGCCGTGCGAAGATGCGCCATCAAGACGCCCCAGCCTCCTGATTTTCCATGACCTCCTCGCGCATTCTTGTGATCTACGCACACGCTGCGCCGCGCCGTTCGCGTGCCAACAAGCCGCTCGCGCGTGCGCTCGCCAGCCTGCCCGGCGTGGCCATGCACGACCTCTACTGGCATTACCCGGATTTCGACATCGATGTGCGTGCCGAGCAGGAGGCGGTGGAAGCGGCGGAGTTGATCATCTTCCAGTTTCCGGTGCAGTGGTACGCCACGCCGTCGCTGCTCAAGGAGTGGATCGACGTGGTGCTGGAGATGGGCTGGGCCTATGGGCCGGGCGGTACGGCGCTGCGCGGCAAGCACCTGATGGTGCTCGCCACCACCGGGGGGCGCGCGCATTCCTACAACCTGGATGGCATTCACGGCCACACGTTCGACATGTTCCTGCTGCCGCTGCAGCAGACGGCAGCGCTGTGCGGCATGCAATGGCAGCCGCCGCATGTGCTGCACGACGCCGACGATGCATCCACTGAGACCATCGACGCCCATATCGCGCAGGTCCGGGCCGCGCTGCAACCCTGGCTTCCGGCCGACGCCGTCGCTCGTTCCGTCGCCTGACGTTTCCGACTTCTTCCTTGCCCATGCAATCGCACGACCTGCTCGTCAATTTCGTCATCTACCTGGCTGCAGCCGTGGCGGCAGTGCCGCTGGCGCGTCGCCTGGGACTGGGCTCGGTGCTCGGCTATCTGCTGGCCGGGGTCATCGTCGGGCCGTGGGGCCTGCGGCTCATCACGAATGTGCAGTCGATTCTGGATTTCTCTGAATTCGGCGTCGTGCTGATGATGTTTGTCATCGGCTTGGAGCTGGAGCCCGCGCGGCTGTGGTCGCTGCGGCGCAGCATCTTCGGTTATGGCGGATTGCAGCTCGTGGTGTGCGCGCTGGCCGTGGGGCTGGCGGTCATGGCGGTCGGCCACCCGTGGCGTGCGGCGGTGGTGGCCGGCCTGGGGCTGGCGCTGTCGTCCACGGCGATCGCGCTCGCCACGCTTGCCGAGCGCAACCTGATGCGCACGCCGGCGGGCACGGCCAGCTTCGGCATTCTGCTGTTCCAGGACATTGCGGCCATCCCGATGATCGCGCTGCTCCCCTTGTTGGCACCCGAACCCGCCGATGCAGCGGGCGGCGACCATTGGCTTGCGGCGCTTAAAGCGGTGGGCGTGGTGGCGGCCGTGATCTTTGGCGGGCGCACCTTGCTGCGGCCCGTGCTGCGCGCGATTGCCCGCACCAACATGCGCGAGATGTTCACTTCGTTCTCGCTGCTGCTGGTGGTGGGCATCGCGCTGCTGATGCACAGCGTGGGCTTGTCGATGGCGCTGGGTGCCTTTATTGCCGGCGTGCTGCTGGCTGATTCGGAATACCGTCACGCGCTGGAAACCGACATCGAGCCGTTCAAGGGGCTGCTGCTTGGCCTGTTCTTTCTCGCTGTCGGCATGTCGATCGACTTTGGCGTGCTGATGCGCCAGCCGTGGGCCGTGATCGGCCTGGTGGCGGTGTTCCTGGCCGTGAAGATCGGCGCGCTGCGTCTGTTGGCCACGCGCTTTGGCATTGCGCGCGGACAGGCGTGGCTGTTTGCCTTCCTGCTCTCACAGGGCGGTGAGTTCGCGTTTGTGGTGTTTGGCCCCGGCGTGGCCGGCAACGTGCTGGGCGACGAGACGGCCGCCGCCCTCAACCTCGTGGTGGCGCTGTCGATGGCCGCCACGCCGTTGCTGCTCCTGCTGCACGACAAGGTGCTGGTGCCGCGCATGATGGACGGCAAGAAGCGCGCGCCCGACGCCATCGAGCCGCAGGACAACCAGGTCATCATCGCGGGCTTCGGGCGTTTCGGGCAGATTGTCGGCCGCATGCTCTACAGCCAGGGCTATAGCGCCACCGTGCTCGACCACGACCCGGACCAGATCGACATGCTGCGCCGCTTCGGCTTCAAGGTTTTCTACGGCGACGCCACGCGCATGGACCTGCTGGAAACGGCCGGCGCCGACAAGGCCCGCATGATGGTCGTCGCCATCGACGACATGGAAACCAACCTGGAAGTGGTCGATCGCGTGCGCGAGCGTTTTCCGCACCTGAAGCTGTACGTGCGGGCGCGCAACGTGTCGCACGTCTACCAGCTGCGCGACCGCGGCGTGGAGGTGATCGAGCGTGAAATGTTCGAGGGCTCGCTCATGCTGAGCCGTCGCGTGCTGGAAGGCCTGGGCAAGGCGCCGTACGAGGCGCATCGCATCGCGCAGACGTTCCGCCGCCACACGCTCAATTCAATGGAGCAGGTTTACCCGGTTTATCGCGATCAGAAGAAGCTCGTGTCGCTTGCGCAGCAGGGGCGCGACGAGCTGGCCGAAATGTTCCAGCGCGACCGCACGCAGCGCAAACGCCTGCGCGAATCCGGTATGCCGTGGGGCGAGGGCGACGTCCACAGCGACATGGAAGGCGCGCAGCCCGACAGCGACCTTGCCAACGAGGTCGACGGCGGCGACGCCGATGCCCCGATTGGTTGCCCCGCGCGGGCTGGCCTCCGGCGCGACGGGTAACTCGCGCCGGTTACGAACGCGCTTCAGGCGCAAGCCGCGCACAAACAAAAAGGAGCGCTTTTGGCGCTCCTCGGGTCACATCCAGGTTTAGGGCGGCAGTTACACGGCCACGCTGACGTTGCGCCGCAGCTCGCAGGTGCTGAGCGAATCGGCCTCGCCGCGCAGCAGCAGCTGCCCGTTGCCGACCAGTTCGCGGCAGCGCCAGAAGACAAACCAGTCGCTGGCGAGCAACCCGTCGATGGCGCCCATGATGCTGCCCACCACGTCGCGTGCGCTGGCCCAGTCGGTCGGAACGTGCTCCAGGATCACTTCATCGACGGTGCCGTACGACACCGGCACCAGCGTGTTGCCCTTCCACAGCCGCGTGTCGGCGTTCTCGCGCACGGTCTGCTGCCATTCGTAGGCCAGGCGGCCGATGCGCAACACCGACACCGGCGCGATGGTCGAAAACCGCCGTGCCAGGCGGGCGCCCGAATACATGCCGATGGTCGTCAGCGGTCCCTGACCGTTGGGGGCCTCAAGTTCGCGCACATCCATGCCGACTTCATTGATGCGCTGGGGCGCTTGGTGCAGGTGAAACGCCACCCGGCGCAGCATGAGCTGGTCCGACGCGCTTTGGCCGTGCCAGATGGCGACTTCCGTGGTGGCATCGCGCAGGTCGGCGAGCGACGCCAGTGCGTCGCGCATCTCGGCGGCGAAGTCGATGTTGCTGTTGGGCGCCACCCGCTGCCAGAAGCCGGAGCGCGCCATGGCGACACTGTCGACGTCGACCAGCGGCCCGACGGCGAGATCGTCGCGCAGTACGACTACGGAATCGGGGCGGCCAGCCTGTGCGAGCGCCTGCTTGAGCGTGGCGCCGGCAACATCGCCGTTGACGACATGGATGTATTGCATGGCAGCAATTGTAGCGAGAGTGTCAGCCCTGCGCTTTCGTTTTGCGCATCTCTATCAGTATTCCTTTGCGCGGTGTCATGCGCCTAGCCAAAGGGGGAATGGCCCTCGGGCAATCCTCAGGCGGGCGTGAGAAAATCGCCGGTTTGTTGCAGACCATAACTAAGAACAGGTGAGGAAGCATTCATGAGAGCCCCGTTGTTGCCCAAGGGCGTGCGCCCTGCAGTGCTGGCCGTTGTCGCATTGGTGGGTGCGCTGGTTGCCGGTCAGGCCGCCGCCGTGCCCCCGGCTGAAATTTACAAGCGCGCCCAGCAGGAAAAACCGGCGCTGATCGACACCATGAAGACACTGGTTTCGATCGAATCGGGCAGCAAGGACATCGAAGGCCTCGACAAGATTGCCGGGGTGATTGCCGAGCGCCTGCGCGGCATGGGCGGCGACGTCAAGCTCATCGACCCGAGCGACCATGCCTACCGCATGGCCGACACGCCCGAAAAGATCGGCAAGATGGTCCTCGCGCGCTTCAAGGGCGAGGGCAAGCGCAACATCATGCTGATCGCGCACATGGATACCGTCTACCTGAAGGGCATGCTGGCGCAGCAGCCATTCCGCATCGACGGCGAACGGGCCTACGGCCTGGGCATCGCCGACGACAAGAACGGCGTGGCGGTCATCCTGCACACCATCGCCATCCTGCAGGCCGTCAACTTCAAGCAGTACGGCACGCTCACGGTGCTGATCAACGGCGATGAGGAGATCAGCTCGCCGGGCGCGCGGGCCATGCAGGCCAAGCTGGGCGCCGAGCAGGACGCCGTGTTCTCGTGCGAGGGCACGCGCGTGACGTCGGACAAGCTGTCGCTGGCCACCAGCGGCATCGGCGCGATCCTGCTGGATGTGAAGGGCAAGGCTTCGCACGCGGGCGGCGCACCGGAGCAGGGTCGCAACGCGCTGTACGAGCTGTCGCACCAGGTGCTGCAGATGCGCGATCTGTCCAAGCCCGAAACGGGCCTGAAGGTGAACTGGACGGTGGCGCAGGCCGGAACGAACCGCAACGTGATCCCGGCCGTGGCCAGCGCCCAGGCCGATGTGCGCCTGCTGCGCGCGGCCGACGCCGACAAGCTGGAAGAAACCGTCAACGAACGCATCAAGAACAAGCTGATTCCGGATACGCAGGTCACGGCCAAGTTCGAGCGTCGCCGCCCGCCGCTGGAAGCGACGCCGGCCTCGCGCGCGCTGGCCGAGCACGCCCAGAAGATCTACGGCGAACTGGGCAAGACGCTGGAGATTGACGACAAGGCCGAAGGCGGCGGCACCGATGCCGCGTTTGCCGCCTCGAAGACCAAGGCGCCGGTGATCGAGCGTTTTGGCCTGGCGAGCTTTGGCGCGCACTCGAACGACGCCGAATACGTCGACCTGAACTCGATCGTGCCGCGCCTGTACCTGTTGACGCGCATGGTCATGGACGTGTCGCGCGACCGCGTCGGCCCGGCCAGGTAACCGCACTGCAACGCGGCGCGTAAGCCTTACACGCGCCGCAGCACATCTCCTGCGCGAAGCCGCTGTCCTGCGGCTTCCCACCGCCCGGGTGCCGGGTATTCCGCTTGCTTTCCCGTGACGCATGTCCCCAGCTACGGCCGCCCGGCCGGTGGAGCGCGCGTCATGTCCGAACATCCCTCCGCAGCACCGAACCACCCAGCCCGCGAATCGGATGGATCACCCGCCCGCCCCAGCCGGCGCGGCTTTGCAGAGCGCCGCGGCCGCGGCCTCGGCGTTGGCGCTGCCGCATGAATCCGCCGGCGCGCGCCCTCCGGCGCAGGGCGCGGCCCGCTCCGCTGCTTTGGCGCCGGCGCGGCCGGTCTCGCTCAACATCAATGGCAAGCCGTATGCGTTGTCGCTGGAGCCGCGCGTCACGTTGCTCGACGCGCTGCGCGAGGTGCTGGGGCTGACCGGCACCAAGAAAGGCTGTGACCGCGGCCAGTGCGGCGCATGCACCGTCCTCGTGAACGGCCGGCGCATCAACAGTTGCCTGACGCTGGCGATCATGCACGAAGGCGAGGCCATCACCACCGTTGAAGGCTTGGCGCACGCGCACGACGGCGTGGTCGACCGTGCGGCGCTGCATCCGGTGCAGGCCGCGTTTCTTGAACATGACGCGTTTCAGTGCGGCTATTGCACGCCGGGGCAGATCTGCTCGGCGGTGGCGGTGTTGGAAGAGGCGCGCCGCGGCATGCCGAGCACCGTGACGTCGCCTGCGGCAATGGCCAATGACGGCCCTGTTGCGCTGACCGAAGACGAAATACGCGAGCGCATGAGCGGCAACCTCTGCCGCTGCGGCGCGTACCCCAACATCGTGGCGGCGATTCGCGTGGTGGCTGCCAAGTCGGGCAACACTGTTTGAGGAGCCGCCATGCAATCGATTGCCTATGACCGTGCGTCGACCATCGAAGCCGCCGTGCGCCTGGGCCGCGAGCCGGGCGCGCGCTATATCGGCGGCGGCACGAACCTGCTGGACCTGATGAAGGGCGGCGTCGAGCAGCCGCAGCGGCTGGTCGATGTCAGCCGTCTGCCGCTGGCGCAGATCCGCGCGTTGCCCGACGGCGGCCTGCGCCTGGGCGCGATGGCACGCAATGCCGATACGGCGGCGCATCCGCTGGTGCGCTCGCGCTATCCGCTCCTGAGTGAGGCGATTGTGTCGGGCGCGTCGGGCCAGTTGCGCAACATGGCCACCAACGGCGGCAACCTGATGCAGCGCACGCGCTGCCATTACTTCTACGACACGGCGTACCCGGCGTGCAACAAGCGGCAGCCCGGCCCGGCTGCGCCGCGCGCGAGGGCTTCAACCGCATGCACGCCATCCTGGGTGCGAGCGAGGCCTGCGTGGCGACGCATCCATCCGACATGGCCGTCGCGCTGGCCGCGTTGGACGCCACGGTGGTTGTGCACGGCACGCATGGCGAGCGGCGTATCCCGATCGAAGCCTTCCATCGGTTGCCGGAAGCGCATCCCGAAATCGACACGACGCTCGAGCCCGGCGAGCTGATCGTCGCCATCGACCTGCCGGCGCCCGTGTTCGGCTCGCACGTGCATTACCTGAAGGTGCGCGACCGCGCGAGCTACGCGTTTGCGCTGGTGTCGGTGGCTGCGGCGCTGGCCTTGCAGACAGATGGGCGGACGATTCGGGAGGCGCGCATTGCGCTCGGCGGCGTCGCGCACAAGCCGTGGCGTGCGCATGCGGCCGAGCAGATGCTGGCGGGCCAGGCCGTGGATGCGCAGTTGTTTGCCCAGGCGGGCGCGCTGGCTGTGCAGGGCGCCCAGCCGCTGCGCGACAACGGCTTCAAGGTGCCCTCGCACAGCGGGCCGTGGCCCGGGCGCTCACCATCGCGGGCAATCCCGCCAATCCCGCCAATCCGACAGGAGGTGTGGCATGAGCAACGTCGGCCAACCGCTGGACCGCACCGACGGTCTGCTCAAAGTCACGGGCCAGGCGCGCTACTCAGCAGAGTTCCAGGTGCCGCGTCTGGTGCATGCGGTGCTGGTGCAGAGCACCGTGCCGGCCGGTCGAATCACGCGGGTCGATACCCATGTCGCGCAGGCCATGCCCGGCGTGCTGCTGGTGATGACGCATGAGAACGCACCGCGCTTGCCCAACGGTGGCAAGCCCGCGCTGGAACCGCCGGCCGGGCGCGTGCTGTCGCTGCTGCAGGACGATCAGGTGCATTACAACGGCCAGCCCGTCGCGCTGGTGGTGGGCGACACGCTGGAACATGCGCAGGCCGCAGCGCGCATGGTGCGCGTGGAGGTTGCCCAGCAGCCGGCGCGGCTCGATTTCGAAACTGCCCGCGCCGATGCGCACTCGCCCGGCAAGGTGCAGGGGCAGTCGGCCGACACCACGCGCGGCGACGTGGTTGCCGGCATGGCGCAGGCAGCGCAGCGCATCGAGGCCGTTTACGGTACGCCCATGGAAACGCACAACCCGATGGAGCCGCACGCGACCATCGCCGTGTGGGAGGGCGATTCGCTTACGCTGTACGACAGCACGCAATACGTCTCTGGCGTGCGCCGCACCGTCGCCAAGACGCTTGGCCTGTCGCCTGACAAGCTCCGTGTGGTGTGCCCGTTCGTGGGCGGCGGGTTCGGCTGCAAGGGTTCGGTGTGGTCGCACGTGGTGCTGGCGGCGATGGCTGCGCGGCAGGTGGGGCGGCCGGTCAAGCTGGTCCTGGAGCGGCCGCAGATGTTCGGCCCCGTTGGCGGCCGCCCGCGTACCGAGCAGCGCATCGCCCTGGGCGCCGCCAGCGATGGCCGCTTCACCGCCATCTCGCATGACTCGCTGACCACCACGTCGATGATCGAGGACTGGACCGAGCCCTGCGCCATCGTCACCCGCATGCTTTACGACACGCCCCATCAGCGGACGACGCATCGGCTGGCGCGTCTGAACGTCGGTACGCCCACGTTCCAGCGCGCACCAGGCGAAGCCACCGGCACGTTCGCGCTGGAAGTCGCACTGGATGAGATGGCCTACGCGCTCGGCATCGACCCCGTGGAGCTGCGCCTGCGCAACGATGCCGCCCAAGACCCGGAAAACGCATCCCGTGGTCGAGCAAGTCCCTGGCTGCGTGCTACCGCGCTGGCGCCGAGCGCTTCGGCTGGGCGCGTCGCAACCCGCAGCCGGGCAGCATGCGTGAGGGCAACACACGCGTCGGCTGGGGCATGGCCACGGCCACGTACCCGGCCAATCGCAGCGCGGCCGCTGCCACGGCGCGCTATCTGCCGGACGGTACGGCGCAGGTCGAATCGGGCTCGCAGGATCTGGGCACCGGCACCTACACGGTGATGACGCAGGTAGCGGCCGATGCCATGGGCATGCCCGTCGACCGCGTGCACTTCAGCCTGGGCGATACGCGCATGCCGGAAGCGCCGGTGTCGGGCGGCTCGCAGAGCGTGGCCAGCGTATCGCCCGCCGTGCAGGCCGCCGGCCAGCAGGCGCGCGATGCATTGATTGCCGCGGCCATTGCCGCGGCCATTGCCGACGCCAGTTCGCCGCTGCATGGGCTGGCCGCGGAGGACATCACGGTGGCCGACGGTGTGCTCGCCGCACGCAGCGGTGCGCGGGAACCGGTGGCTGCCGTGGTTGCCCGCCATGGTCGCCCCATCGAGGTGACGGCCAAGGTGCAGCCGGGGGAGGAAAAGCAGAAATTCTCAATGCACTCGTTCGGCGCGGTGTTTGTCGAGGTGCATGTCGATGCGGATCTGGGCGTGGTCCGCGTCTCGCGCATCGTGGGCAGCTACGGCGTAGGGCGGTTGCTCAATGCCAAGACGGGACGCAGTCAGCTCATGGGCGGCATCGTGTGGGGGATGGGCATGGCGCTGTTCGAAGAGAGCCTGCTCGACACGCGCTACGGCCGCATCGTGAACAACAACCTGGCGGAGTACCACGTGCCCGTCAACGCCGATGTGCCCGACATCGACATCCTCGTACTCGACGAGGCGGACGCATACGTCAACCCGCTGGGCGCCAAGGGCATCGGCGAGATCGGCATTACCGGCGTGCCGGCGGCCATCGCCAACGCCGTCTACCACGCCACCGGCCGGCGCGTGCGCGAATTGCCAATCACGCTCGACAAGCTCATCTGAGCGCGCATGAAAAAGCCCCGCTGGCGCATCACCAGCGGGGCCCGAGTGGGCCAAGAGGCGGAAAACGGAGGATGCCTGGAGACCGGCCCGTAACTGATCAATGCGTAACGGCTGCGTGACGAACGCGGTGAATGCCGTTCAGCGCATCAATTCGGAACCGGATACCCGTAGACCGTGCCGCCACCCTCGCGGGCGCGGCCGGCAGGGTCGCTGCGCATGCCGTCCGAATACGGATCGAAGCGGCCGCTGCGCGCCCTTCTGTATATGTGTCGAAGCGTCCGGTGCGGGCACCGTCGCTATAGACGTCAAACCGTTCGGCCCGTGCATTCTGGCCGAACACTTCCACGCGGCTGGCCTGCGCCCAAGCGCTGCCCGCCGCGAGGGCCCCGACCGCCAGCATGGCGGCCAACCCCATTTGCTTGAGTCGCATGGCGAACTCCTTCTTCAACTGATTTTCGGTGCTGTTTTAGGCGTGGTCATTTGATGTCTTGCCACGGTCTACAGCCTAGGTCAGGGGCATGCCGCATCCACGGTGGTGCGACGAACGGTTTGTTGTTGGCGCCGAAATGATGCAAGTCAGCGTGAATGGCGCTGAAATTCGCGCCAGTGGCGTAATGCCCTCGGCAAATTCCTAACCTTTTTGTCTAATCAAGAGAGCGGTTCAAATGCCGCGGCCGACCTTGATGCACCACAGCAGGGCGCGACGCGGCTGCAAGCCTTGTTGCAGGCCGATTTGGTGCGGTGCATTAAGAGCGATGCGCGCTTACCACACTTGGTAGAACGATTCCGTGAATTGCTTTGCCGCGCATATGGGCTTTTGTTAAATTTGCGCGGCACTTCCGACACGGAAGTTAAGGAAACGGAGGAGCCCAGCCTCATGCACACGGGGTCGGGCGGTTTGAGACAACTCTTTTATTACGAGCCCACATGAAAAAGTCTGCCATTCTGGTTGCAGTTGGCGCCCTGTTCGCAGGTTCTGCCTACGCCCAATCGAGCGTGACGCTGTACGGTATTGTCGATACCAGCATTCACTACATCAACAACGCCAACCAAGCTGGCAACAGCGTGACCCAGATGGAAAGCGGTGCTGTGTCGAACAGCCGCTGGGGCCTGAAGGGCTCGGAAGACCTGGGTGGCGGCAACAAGGCACTGTTCGTGCTGGAAAGCGGCTTCAACTCCGACTCGGGCCGCATGAGCAGCTCGGGTACGCTGTTCAACCGTCAATCGTTCGTGGGTCTGTCGAACAAGGACCTGGGCACCATCACGCTGGGCCGTCAATACAACTTCGGCTTCACGACCGGCGGCAACTTCGACCCGCTGGGCGTGGGTAACTACGACGGCAACTCGTGGATGTACTACGGCCTGACCGGTCTGCGTGAATCGAACATGCTGAAGTACGAAGGCAAGTGGAACGGCCTGTCGGTCGGCCTGGCCTACGGCTTTGGCGAAGTGGCTGGCGCTGCTAGCCAGAACTCGTACGTTGGCGGCACGGTGGCCTATGAATTCGGTCCGGCCTACATCGGCGCCTTCGCACAGCAGCACAAGGACGTTGCTGGCAACAAGCAAACCGTTTGGGGTATCGGTGGTAACTACACCATCGCCGCAGCCAAGCTGTTCGCAGGCTACATCGACAGCAGCGACGCCACGGGTTGCGTGAACAGCTCGGCAAACTGCGTCGGCGGCAGCGCCTTCGGCCTGAACATCTACGGCAACGCCACCTCGGGCGCTGGCCTGACCCCGGGCGCCACGAAGCGTCGTGACCACGTCGGCATCCTGGGCGTGACGTACAACATCACCCCGGCGCTGGCTCTGACGGGCGCGTTCTACTACGACAGCATCAAGAACGCTGCTCTGACCGCCGGCAACGACGGCAAGCGCTACACCGGCGTTCTGCTGGCCGAGTACGCCCTGTCCAAGCGCACGCAAGTGTATGGCACGGTCGACTACAACAAGGTCAAGGACGCAGCTCTGCCGGAACTGTCGGGTGGCGGCAACGCAGCCGGCACTGGCAAGTCGAACCAGACCAGCGTTGGCGTGGGTATCCGCCACATCTTCTAATCGACGCTGTCACTCGATTGGGAACGGAAAAGGCGCCTTCGGGCGCCTTTTCTTTTGCCTGCTGTTTTTCTACGTGGCCGGGGCGAGCTTGCCTGGCATCGGCCTACAATGTTCCTTTCCGTTTCTTGCCCCCGACATTGCGCCATGACTTCCGCACGTACTGCCCGCCGTCGTCTGATTGCTTCTGCCGCGCTGCTGTGCGCCGGCCTGCCGCTGCTGGCCTCCGTGCCTGCCCAGGCGCAGGACTATCCGGCCAAGCCGATCCGCATCATCGTCGCGTATCCGACCGGTGGCATTTCCGACAACGTGGCGCGTGCGCTGGGCGAAAAACTGTCGGCGCAACTCGGGCAGCCGGTGGTGGTGGAAAACCGCGCCGGTGCCGGTGGCAGTATCGGCATGGACGCCGTGGCCAAGGCGCCGCCCGATGGCTACACGCTGGGCTTCTCGTCGGTCAGCCCGCTCACGCTCAATCCGCATTTCGGCAAACTGCCGTATGACCCGCAGAAAGACATCGCGCCCGTGGCCAACGTCATGTACGCACCGATGATCCTGCTGGGCACGCCGTCGTTCACGGGCAAGAGCTTTGCAGACATGCTGAGCCAGTCCCGCGCCAAGCCGGGTTCGATCCGCTGGTCGACATCGGGCCTGGGTACGGTGGGGCATCTCGCGCTGGAGCAGATCAAGTCGCAGGCGCGCGTGGATATCACGCTCATCCCGTACAAGGGCGGCGGCCAGCAATTGACGGATGCGCTGGGCGGCCAGGTGGAAGTCATGTCGACCAACGTCGGCCCGACCTTGATGCAACACATCACGAGCGGCAAGCTGCGCCCGCTCGCGGTGGGTGCGCCGCACAGGCTCGATGCGCTGCCGAATGTGCCGACCTTCACCGAACTCGGTTACGCCAAGGCGAACATGGCGTCGACCTTCGGTGTGTTCGCGCCGGCCAAGACGCCTGCGCCAGTGATTGCCCGCCTGAACGCGGAGATCAACAAGGCGCTGGCTGCGCCCGATCTGCGTGAGCGCCTCACGCAGGCCGCCGTGGTGCCGGCCGGCGGCACGGCCGAGCAGTTTGCCGCGGCCATCCGCGCCGAGTACGACAGCAACGGCCGCATCGTGCGCCGCAGGCATCAAGGAGCAGAACCGGCTTACGCCGTAAAGCGGTACCCGACGCCGACTTCGGTCAGCAGGTGCTCGGGCCGCGCCGGATCGCGTTCCAGCTTGTGGCGCAGATGGCCCATGTAGATGCGCAGATAGTGGCTGCTGTCGGCATGCGCGGGCCCCCAGACTTCGCGCAGCAGCTCACGGTGCGTCATCACAGTGCCGCGGCGGCCGAGCAGCACCGCCAGCAGCCGGTATTCGATCGGGGTGAGATGCACCGCCTCGCCGTTGCGGCTCACCAGGCGGCGTGCCAGGTCGACTTCGACCTCACCGAAGCGGATGACGCTGCTGCCGTCTTCGCCGCGCTTGGCATGTCGCCGCAGCAGCACGCGCAGGCGTGCAACCAGCTCGCCCACGCCGAAGGGTTTGGTCAGGTAGTCATCGGCCCCGGCATCGAGCGCGTCAATCTTGTCGCGCTCGTCCACGCGGGCCGAAAGCACGAGCACCGGCACTTCCGTCCAGGTGCGCAACTCGCGTATCAACTGCATGCCGTCGCCGTCGGGCAGGCCCAGATCGAGGATCACCGCATCCGGCTGGCGCGTGCCCGCTTCGATCAGGCCGCGCTCGACGCGATCGGCTTCGTGGACATCGCAGCCTTCCGCCTCCAGTGCGGCTCGGACGAAGCGTCGGATGTGCGGTTCGTCGTCGATGACGAGGACCGTGGGCGTGAATGTGAACGGCATGGCCCGCATTGTAGAGCGCGCGACCATAAAAAAACGGACCCCGCAGGGTCCGCTTTGCTTGGCGGTGATACCGCTTCGCTCAGGCCTTCTTTGCCCAGGCGCTGCACCAGCCCTTGTTGGCGACGTCCTTGCCCGCAAACAGGGGGCAGCCGCCTTGCGCAGCCGTACCGCCTTGGTACAGGGCGCAGTTGCCGCAGTGCTGATCCGGCGTGTGCTTGGGGAACTTGGCCTTGTCGGCCTTGGTGGTGTCAGCCACGTAGCCCAGCGCCTTGGCTTGCGGGTCGCTTTCCGCCACCATCGGTGCAGCCAGTGCCAGGTCCGACATCGACATGACGGCGCCCGCGGCGGCCACGATGGGGATGCTCTTCAGGAATTGACGACGATTGGACATGCTGATTCCTTTTGTGGGAGTGTGTTGTGTGGCGTCCCGTGCCGCCCGCGCAGTGCTCAGGCTCGCCCTAGGGGACAGCGGACGGCGTCGGCGCGCCGTTTACCCGCTCGTGCATTCTGGCACAGCAATCGGCCTGCGGCATCTGCGTACAGTCAATGTTCCGCATACCTCAGTGCAGCAATCGGTTGCCTCCGTGGCCTTCGATCCACACTGCGCCATGCCGCGGATGCACCGTGTGGTCGAGGCATGCGGCCATCTGCGCCGGGCGGTGCCCTCCAAATGGCGGGCGGACCCCGGTGGCAATTTGCCGCAGACGCCCGCGTACTTACTTCAGCAGACCTTGCAGCGCCTTTAAGAATGCGTCGCATTCATCGTCGGTGCCAACGGTAATGCGCAGATGCTGATCGATGCGCGGAAGCTTGAAGTGGCGCACGAAGATCGCCTGCTCTTTCAGGCGCGCCGCCAGCGTGGCGGCATCGTGACGCGGGTGCCGCGCGAAGACGAAGTTCGCCATCGACGGCACGACCTCGAACCCCAGCGACTGCAGCGATTGCGTCAGCCGCGTGCGACTCGCCATCACGCGTGCGCACGTGGCGCGGAAGTACGCATCGTCTTCGTAAGCCGCTTGGGCGGCAGCTTGCGCAAGGCGATCCAGCGGATACGAATTGAAGCTGTCCTTCACGCGGTTGAGCGCTTCGATGAGCGCCGCGTGCCCGAACGCAAAGCCCACGCGCATGCCCGCCAGCGAGCGCGACTTCGACGTCGTGTGCACCACGAGCAGATTCGGATAGCGGTCGATGAGCGCAATGGCGGACTCGGCGCCGAAATCGACATAAGCCTCATCCACCACGACGACCGACGACGGGTTCGCGGCGACGATCCGTTCGATTTCCGCCAGCGGCAGCGCGTGGCCGGTCGGCGCGTTCGGGTTCGGGAACAGCACGCCGCCCGCGTCACCAAGATAGTCATCGGCGCGGATGGAGAAGTCGTCCGCCAGCGGCACCACTTCGCACTGCACGCCGTACAGCCGCGCGTAGGTCGGGTAGAAGCTGTACGAAATGTCGGGAAAGCGCAGCGGCTTGTCGTGCTTGAGCAGCGCCTGGAAGACGTGCGCCAAGACTTCGTCCGACCCGTTGCCCGCAAAGATCTGCTCGGGCTTGAGGCCGACCTGCGCGGCGACCGTCTCGCGCAGCCGGCGCGACAGCGGATCGGGATAGCGGCGCAGGCTCTCCCGTCTCTCCCAACTCGGCAGAGATTGCAGCCACCACGCGGGGCGATGGCGGGTATGGGTTCTCGTTGGTGTTCAGCTTGATGGGCCGCGCGATGGCTGGTTGCTCGCCCGGGACGTAGGGCACAAGTTGCTGAACGATATCGCTCCAGTAACGGCTCACAGCTCGACTCCTGATGGGGTGACTATCTCTTCAAGCATGCCCGCAGCCCGATCAGCGGATCGAAAACGCAGGGGAGCTGAATAAGGTTCGGGGATAGGCAGGCCTGCACGTTGCGGCGGAAGCGCGGTTCTGGCGTGGGAAAACCGTACAAGTCGCGGCAATCTTTGATTTTTGGCGCGCCCGGCTGGGATCGAACCAGCAACCCCTGCCTTCGGAGGGCAGTACTCTATCCATTGAGCTACGGGCGCATATCGGCACAGAACGTACCGAAAGAGAAGCCCCGCAGGATAGCGCATTTGGGCGCAAGCGTCCATCGCAGGCCCATGAAGGGGGCGGTACGAGGCGTGCTGCAGCAACGTTTCGTTGGGTTTTTGACGCAGGTCGAAAAGCGGCGCCTAGGGCTGTCCCGCGTGTCAAAGGCCCAGGCATTACGGATATAATCGCGCGTTATTTGCCAGAAGAAAGACGGGGACAGGTCTGTCTGGGCCGACGCGGCGATTCAATCGTCATGGTCTTCCTGCCCTCATCGCGATCCAATGCGGCCCCCATGCACTCCCGGCGATGCTCGTGACCTTGCCGGTGGCGCTTCGAGGGCTCCAAGAGCGGTTCCACCATCCTGAGAGTTGAGCATGAGCGACGCGCAACACGACGAACACGAGCCTCTGATCAAGACCCCCAAGCAGCTGATCATCGCGGTGATCGCCGCCTTTGCCGTTCCCATCCTCATCATCATCCTGCTGGCCAATTACGTTGGCCTGGGCGCCAAGGAAGGCGCGGGCGGTTCCGGCATGTCGGAAGAGGCGGTCAACGATCGCATCAAGCCCGTTGCGCAGCTCGAACTGAAAGACCCGAACGCCCCGCGCGTTTTCAAGACGGGCGAGCAGCTCTACAAGGAAGTCTGCGCGACCTGCCATGCAGCAGGCGTTGCTGGTGCGCCCAAGTTTGGCGACGCGGCAAGCTGGGGTCCGCGCCTGTCGCAGGGCCTCGATGGCCTGACGAAGGTGGCGCTGGCCGGCAAGGGCGGCATGCCTGCACGCGGCGGCACGTCGCCGGATGACGTGAGCGACTACGAAATCCAGCGTGCCATCGTCTACATGGCCAACTCCGCTGGCGGCAAGCTGCAGGAGCCGGCCGCACCGGCGGGCGCCGCACCGGCTGCTGCCGCATCGGCACCGGAAGCATCGGCGCCTGCGGCTGCACCGGCTCCGGCCGCTGCTGCACCGGCACCTGCTGCCGCGGCACCCGCCGCACCGGCTGCTGCTGCCGCACCGCAAGCCGCCGCAGGCGAAGTCGGCAAGAAGGTCTACGATTCGACCTGCCAGATGTGCCATGCCGCTGGTGTGGCCGGCGCGCCGAAGTTCGGCGACAAGGCCGCCTGGGCGCCGCGCATTGCCGAAGGCAAGGCCAAGATGTATGACATCGCGCTGCACGGCAAGGGTGCGATGCCGCCTAAGGGCACGTACGCCGGCTCCGACGACGACGTGAAGGCCGCCGTGGATTACATGGCAGCCGCCGCCAAGTAAGCCGCCCGTATCCGCCGAAGAAGCCCGCCCCGTGCGGGCTTTTTTGCCTGCCGCAGCAGCGTCACGCGTGGGGCATGCCGTTTGCTACGTCTTGTTCGAATGTGCGGAGAACGATGCAGCGATACTGCGTCGCCCCGCATACGTCTGTGCAATGAGGCAAACGGAGGTTGCGATGCGAATGGAACGAACGACGCTGATCTACTGGGTGGCTGCTGCGCTGGCAATGGGTGGCTCGGCGGCCATGGCGGCCGACAACTGGGCCAAGCTCGCCCCGCTGGCCGACAACGCGGGCTCGCTCTATCTGGACAAGGACTCCATCGAGCGCAACAAGGACGGCACCGTGCGCGCCACGACGCGCGACGCCTATGACGCGCCGCGCAAGCTTTCAGACGGCAGGGCGTATCAATACGACACCCGCACATCCGTCTACGACTGCAAGGAAGGCCGCATCCTGCCGGTCAGCGCACTGATCCAGGATAGCCAGCACGGCACGGTGCTGACCAAGACCATCGACGGCCCGCGCTGGAGGCCGTCGTGCCGCGCTCAGAGGGCGAGGCGATCCTGCACGCCGTCTGCCAAAAGTAGTGCGCTGACGCCGGTGTTACTGGACGGCCGCCGCCGGCGAGATCGACGCGCAGCGTGCCGTCCGCATCCATGCGCGTGGTGCCGCGCGCAGCGGCCTCCCGGTAGTGGTACAGATCGAAGCGCAGCGGCCCGCGCGTGGATGTATCAGTCACCAGAATGCGGCTGTTGGTCACCAGCACGTTGTACATCTTCAGGTCGCCGGACTGGATCCAGATGCGGCTGGCGGCGTCGGTCGGCGCAGGCGCGCACATGGCGGGCGCGGGCCCGAAGCCGAGCACCAGCCCGTCGGGCGTGACGCGCGCTGTCTTCATCTGACCGATCAGGCGCGGCGGCGGGAACACCGTGTATTGGTCCAGCACCATGTCATTGCCGTCCAGCTTGGCGCCGGTGCGGTTGAGCGGCGCGAGCTGCGACAGTTCCAGCCCCATCCCCTTGAGCAGTGCGAGCGTCTGGATGCCCATCACACGCGCCTCGGTGGGCGTGTAGACAAGGTAGCGCGATTCCTTGAGCGCCAACGTGCCGCGCATGCCGAACGGCAGCCACACGCCCGGAAAATGATTCCGCAGCTTGAGCCCGCCCGACACGTCGAGCACACCGTCGCCGGGTGTGAGCGACAGCGCGTTGAGCGAGCGCGGCGAATAGTCGAGCAGATACTGGTTGAACAGCGCGTCGAGCGACTCCTTGGGCACCGTCACTTCGCCGCCCAGGATGCGGATGTCGAACTGGCCCGGATCGTCCATGTCGACGGGCTGCCCCGGCTTGTGCGCCACGAGCTGCGCGGTCAGTTGGTGCACGTGGAAGCCGATGTCGCCGGTGATGCGGAAGTCCACATCGCGCATTTGCACGACGGGCGGTGCGGTGCCGGAGTCGCGCGCCGCAGCCGGGCCGCTGGCATTGGGTGCGCCGGACGAGGGATCGCAGCGCTGCGTCCATTGCTGGCGTACGGAGATCAGCTCTTTGCGTTGCGCGCTGGCCATCGGTGGCTCGGCGGCGCGGGCAAGCGCGCTGGCCAGAAGGCCGGTCAGGCCAAGCGCGACCAACGCCAGGCGCAACATCACAGCGGCGAAAGCGAAGGCGGGGGCGATCATGGCGCGGTCCTCTTGGCGAGTTGCAGGGCAGGCTTGCTCGTCTTGGCAACCGCAGTTGCCTTGGCGGCCTGAGCGGTGGCGAGGGGTCGAACGACGGCATCAGCACGCGAATGCCGCCATCGGGCGAGAAGCGCAGCGACCCCGCCACGAGCTGATCGCGATAGCGGTACAGGTTGAAGACGAACGGCTTGGCCGGATCGGCGACGACGATATCGATGCGCGCGTTCATCGGCATCGAGCGCATGAAGCGGATGTCGCCACCGCGGAAGAGGATGTACGGGCGCTGCGCGTCGGCGGCGTTGGCCAGCGGCGGCATCTGCGGATTGCCATCGCCGATCTGCATGAGCAACCCGTCGCGCGTGACGCGAATGGCGGAGAGCTTCAAATCCAGAGCGGGCGGCGGAAACAGCTTGGGCACCTGCATGACGATTTCACTGCCGGCCAATTGCACGGCGGGCGTCGATACCGGCAGCAGATCGGCCAGTTCGATATGCGCCGCGCCCATCAGCGCGCCGGCGTCCTGCCCGCGCACCTTGACCACGTTGGGGCGGAACACGATGGTCTGCGGATCGCGCAGCACCAGCGGGCCGCGCAGCTCGATCGGCACCCACGCGCCGCGCCGCCGCATCTCGGCACGCATGTCGAGCGTGCCGTCGTCGAGCGCGAAGCTGAAGCCGCGCAGCGGCGGATCTTGGCCCGGCCCGCGCGCAAACACCACGGTGTTGAACAGCGCGGCCATGCTCTCGGCCGTGACGCGCACCGAACCGCTCACCGGCTGCAGCGTGGCGACGACACATCGTCGAGCCACACCGGGTCGCCCGGTGCACGCGGCACCATGCGCAGCGCGAGCTGATCGACCAGAAAGCCCACGCCGCCGTCGAAACGAAAATCGACATGACGTAGATACGAGATCGCATCGGGCTGGCCCGAATCGCGCAGCGTGGCGGGCCGCACCTCGCGCGTGGCGAGATTGCCCGACTGGAATGGCGCTCGCGCTTGCGCGCGTGCATCTTCCAGCTGCTTGGCTTTGTCGGCTTCGATGGCGCCGTGCCCGTCGCCCGCGGTGGCGCAACTCTGCAGCAGCAGTGCCGCCGCCAGCGCGCCCACAGCCCGCAGCGCGCTATTTCGATGACGCATCATCAAGTCCCACATCGACGGTCTCCTCGTCGTGAGAAACGCACCGGAAACGTTCCGGTCACCGACGCGGTCTGTCGCCGCGCTCGTGTAAAATTTTTGCATGCCCGCCCGCAAACCAACCGGCGACGCCGGTCCGCCCACCATTCCGCCCGCCCGCGAGTTCACCATCGATGAACTGGCGCGCGCGGCCGAAACCACTGTCCGCAACGTCCGCTCGTATCAGGACCGCGGCCTGATCGATCCGCCCGAACGCCGCGGCCGCGTGGGCATCTATACGCAGGCGCATCTGGGGCGGCTCAAGCTCATCAACCACCTGCTCGGGCGCGGCTACACGCTCTCCAACATCCAGGAGCTGCTCAAGGCCATCGTCGAAGGCCATGACCTGCGTTCCATCCTCGGGCTCGAATCGGCCATCGCCAGCCCGTGGTCGGACGAGTCGCCCAAGCATTACTCGCTGCTCGCGCTTGCCAAGCTGTTTGGCCGCGCCATGTCGCGTCAGGCGCTGGCGCGGGCCATCTCGCTGGGCCTGCTTGAACCCGATGGCCTCGGCTATCTGGCGCGCAGCCCGAAAGCGCTGCTGGCGGGCGCACAGATGGCAAAGGCCGGTTTCCCGCTCATCGAAGTGCTCGACATCATCGAGCGTGCCAGGCCGCATACGCAGGCGGTGGCCGACGATCTCGTCTCCATGGTCGTGCGCGAACTCGACAAGTACGGCAGCGACCTGCCGCCGGTCGAAGACGTGCCGCGTCTGGTCGATGTGATCTGGCGCATCCGTCCGCTGGCGCTGGTGGCGGTCGAAGCCGAGCTGATGCGCGCGCTTGAGACGGCCGCCAACAAATACCTGGGCGACCGCGTGGCGCAGGTCATCGAGCACATGCATGAACCGCCGGGCAGCGCGCCCGGGCCGGACAAAGGCTAGCGTCTCCGGCGCGCCCATGCGTGGGGCGCGCCCTATCTATTTCTAGTTTGATCCCGATACGACGGGTGCTGCAGGCGTTTTGAATGCCTGCTCAAGATCCGGCCGCACCCGCCGTCGACAGCTTGCGGCGGATCGACGGCGACGGCGCTTCGCCGTTCGCTGCCGCATAGGCTTCGATTTCCGAGATCAGCTTGGGCAGGCGTTCAAGCGCGTCACGGTTGTCTTCATCCCACGGGTGGAATGACGGCCGGAAGAAGTCGAAGAACTCCGGGATGATCTTGCGCAGCGGCGCCGGGTGAATCCACAGGAAATGGAACGCCTTACCGAGGCCGAGGAATTTGTGCTTGACGGTGCGATCCGCAAAGATCAGCCGCAAGTGCACGTAGAACACCATTGCCCAGAAGGTAACGGTCGTCACCAACATCGTCAGCGTGCGCGTGAGGTATCGGCCCACGCCTGGCTTGATGGCCAGGTTCCACACGTCGTAGCTGACGGCCTTGTGCTCGGTTTCTTCCATGGCGTGCCACAGCCAGACCTGGCGATAGCCGGGCTCCGAATTGCGGCCCAGGCCATCTTCATGTGAAAGCACCTGACCGGCCAGCATGGCGGTGTAGTGCTCGAGCGCCACGGTCACGGCCAACTGGTGCGACTTGGGCGTGTATTTGCGCAGCACGTTCAGGAACTTGCCAATAAAGCGGTCGATGCGCGTGGCAGGCAGTCCGGCGCGATCGAGCAGGTCGTTGTACAGCACGTGTTCGCGTGTGCATGGCTTCCTGCCCGATGAAGCCGGCCACGGCCTGCTTGAGCTCGGGATCGGTCACCAGATGGCGGTAGTTGCGCACGCTATCCATGAAGAAGCGCTCGCCGGTCGGGAAGAAGATCGACAGCGCGTTCAGGAAGTGGGTCACGTGCGGGCCTCGCTCGTGCCAGTTGCTGATGCGATCAGCCGGCAGGTGAGGATGCACGTCGCGACGGACTGGCATCATGGGCGGTTCTCCTGGAATGTGGTTTCTGAAAGGCGCGTCGCTGCGCGCCCTGATCGAGGAATGCACAGAGGTCGGTCCCCACGCGGACGGGGTCTTCCTCCATCGGGATATGGCCGAGCGCCGGGTACATGCGCAGCGTGGCGCCGGGAATGCGGCGGGCGAATTCGCCGGCATGCGCGGGCGGGATCCACCGGTCGCGCTGGCCCCAGAGGATGAGCGTGGGCACTCGGATCGAGGCCAGCCCGCTGGTATCGACATCGTCAAGCGGAACTTCGGTACCATCTTGCCGATGGCCTGTCGTGCACCGTCGGCATAGAAGAAATCGGCGTAGCGGCGCAGCGTGGGTTCGGACACGCGCGACGGGTCGCCATACACATCGCGCGTGGCGGCGCGGATGATCCCCTCGGGCAGCATCCACGGCGACGTCATCCGCACGCCAATGTGATTGAACAGATCGATGTAGATCGGCAGCTTCATCGGGAAGCCGGCGGAGTCGATCAGCACGAGCTTCTCGACGCGGCCCGGGTGCCGCACGGCAATCCCACGACACCATGCCGCCCAGCGAATTGCCGATCAGCGTGAGTTTCGACAGGCCGAGCGTGTCGACAAACGCGTCGATGAAGTCGCGGTACAGCGGCAGCTCCATCGTGCGCGGGCGGCCCTGTGCATCGCGCAGCGGGCCGGTGATGCCGAACGGCGGCAGGTCGAGCCGGATCACGCGGTAGCGCCGCGTGAGCTGCGGCAGCACGCCGTCCCACGTATGCAGCGACGCGCCAAAACCGTGGATCAGCAGCAACGTGCCTTCGGCGTTGGCAGCGCCTTCGTCGGTGTAATGCACGCGCGTGCCCATCAGCGGCAGGTAGCGCGACTGCGGCTTGGCGTAGCGCGCGATCAGCACATCGCGGCCGATGCTGCGCAGGCCGATGCGGCCGGGGCGCAGCATGGCGCGTGCAACGTTGAGCAGGTTCGCACGCGGGGGCTGGCGAACAATTCTCCGGTGGTGGCCGTGTTCATCGGCGACCTCCTACTTTGCGCGGGCGGTGGCGGGCGCCGTATCGTCGCGCAGCGCCTTCTTGCGCGTGCGGCGGGCTTCGCGCACGACCAGCGCCTGGTATGCGGCCGGCAGCAAGCGGGCCATCACATCGGCGGCGTGGGCGTCGGGGCCGATCAGCACGCGGCGCTTGTTCTTGCGCACGCCATCCAGGATCACCTCCGCGGCCTTGTCGGCCGAGGTGATGAAGAATTTCTCGAATTCCGCCTTGCCCTGCTGTTCGTCGCGCACCAGGAAGCCGTTCATGCTTGGCGAGACGCGGCTCGACTTGGCAATGTTGGTCTTGATGCCGCCCGGATGGACGCACGTGGCCGACACGCCGCAGTTCATCAGATCCAGTTCCTGGCGTAGCGCCTCGGTGTAGCCGCGCACGGCGTACTTGCTGGCGTTGTAGGCGCCCATGCCGGGCTGCGCGAAGATGCCGAAGATGCTCGACGTGTTGATGATGTGGCCGTTGCCGGTCGCCTTGAGCAGCGGCAGGAACGCCTTGGTACCGTGCACGACGCCCCAGAAGTTGATGTTCATGATCCAGGCCAGCTCGTCGTCTTCCATGCCTTCGATCGTGCTGGACAGCGCCACGCCCGCGTTGTTGAAGATCAGGTTGACCTTGCCGTGCGCAGCGGCCGCTTCTTCGGCCCAGCGGTACACCGCGGCGCGGTCGGCCACGTCGACGGCATGCGTGGTCACGCGGATGCGATCGCCTTCATGCGCACGCACCAGTTGCAGCGTCTGCGCGAGCGCCGCTTCATTGCGATCGGCCAGCGCGAGGTGGCAGCCTTCGCGCGCCAGCTGCAGCGCCAGCGAGCGGCCCATGCCCGACGCGGCGCCCGTGATGGCGGCAACCTGGTTGTTGAATGACTTCATGGCGTGGTCTCCGTGGGGCTGACGCGCGTCAGACGCGGTCGAGCGCTTCTTCGTTGGGGGTGTTTTGGGCGGCCGGCACCGTGCGGGCGGGTACGCGCAGCGGCACACCCTTCGGTACGGTCATCGGGCGCGTGCGGTAATCGGCCAGCCGGAAATGCGCGGTCGCGCGGCGGAACTGCCACGTGAATCCTGGCCACAGCGTCGTGTTCTTGCCGGTCTTCGGATCGAGGTACCAGCTCACGCAACCGCCCGCAGACCAGATCGCATTCGACAGCCGCTTCTGGATGCCGTCGTTGAAGCGGCGCTGCACGTCCGGGCGTACGTCGATGGCGGCCACGTTGTGCGCACGCATCGACTTGAGCGCATCGACGATGTACGCCACCTGCGACTCGATCATGAACACCATCGACGAGTGGCCGAGCCCCGTGTTCGGGCCCACCACCATGAAGAAATTCGGGAAGCCCGACACCGTGGTGCCCAGGTAGGCCTCGGCGCCGTGCTTGTCCCACATGTCGACAATGTCCACGCCCTGGCTGCCGAGCAGCACGCCGCGCGGGAACGGGTCCGTTGCGTGAAAGCCCGTGCCGAAGATCAGGCAATCGACTTCGCGCCGCGTGCCGTCAGTGGTGACGATGGCGTTGGGCTCGACGCGTGCGATGCCGGAGGTGATGACGTCGACGTTGTCGCGCGTGAGCGCCGGGTAGTAGTCATTCGAGATCAGGATGCGCTTGCAGCCGATGGTGTAGTTGGGCGTGACCTTCTCGCGCAGCACGGGGTCGGCAATGCGGCGCTTGATGTGGCCGCGCGCCATGCGCTCCACCGCCTTCATCAGCTTCGGGTGGATCACAAAGCCGAGCACGCGCGACTCCAGCATCCAGTAGATGCCGGTACGCATCAGCTTTTGCGTGAACGGCAGGTGGCGGAACAGCCAATGCTCGGCGCCCGAAACCTTGCGGTCGGGCTTGGGCAGGATCCACGGCGGCGTGCGCTGATACAGGTCGAGGCGGCCGACCTTCGGCGCAATCTGTGGCACGAATTGGATGGCCGACGCGCCCGTGCCGATCACGGCGACGCGCTTGCCGCGCAGGTCGTAATCGTGTTCCCAGAGCTGCGAGTGGAAGGCCTTGCCCTGGAAGGTCTCGATGCCGGGAATGTTCGGCCAGGCCGGACGGCTCAGGCCGCCCATGCCGGAGATCAGCGTGCGGGCACGGTAGCGGCGGCCGTCGGCCATTTCCAGGTTCCACACGCCTGCCGCGTCGTCGAAGGCCGCACGCGCCAGCTCGTGATGGAAGCGCACATGCGGGCGCACGCCAAATTCATCGGTGCAGCGCTCCAGATACGCGCGGATTTCCGGTTGCGGCGAATACATGCGCGACCAGTCCGGATTGGGCGCGAACGAAAACGAATACAGGTGCGATTGCACATCGCACGCGCAGCCGGGGTAATGGTTGTCGCGCCACGTGCCCCCGACGGAGCCCGCCTTTTCGAAGACGAGGAAGTTGTCGATGCCGTGCTGCTTGAGCTGAATCGCCATGCCCAGGCCGGCAAAGCCCGTCCCGATGATCGCGGCATCGATGAGGGGCGGGGCGTCAGCGCTGTGCGGGGCCGATGCAAAGGCGTCGGCGCGCGGGAAGTCGGTCCGTGCGTTCACGTGGTGTCTCCGTGGGCACCACATGGGCGCCTCTTAATGTGACATTGGTCGATGTCATCGTAGGAGGCTGCCCTGACCGAGTCAATCGGCCGATTGGAACGGTTCATCTAAAAGCGGCGTATGAACCGCTTGAAACGGTTTTCCCTTATGAATCCGTCACTTGCGTGCGGTGCACAACGTCGGCGGACGCTGGCAGGAAGGCGTTCAACAACGCATTGATGTGCGTTAGCAGCCGCAAAGCGCGCAAGCCGGCGGCGCGGATGTCGTCCTGGCTGCCATGGTGGACCGCATGGCGGAAAGCTTCCGCCACAGCGTCGACGTCCGGGCTGTGCAGAAGTGCCAGTGCACCGCCCGTGCGATGGGCCCATTGGCGCAGGGCGGGGCGGTCCATCGCGTCCAGCAGCGGCTGAAGTCGCTGCGCATCCTCGGCCAGCGACGACAGAAAAACCTGCGCCAACCCGGCCGCGGCGGGGTCCGTCCCGAGCGCGGCGTGCAGGTCGTCGAGCGACAGACTGAATGGATCTTCCGCGCTCGTGCCCGCAACCGCGAGACCATCGGCGCTCCACAGCGCAGACAGCGCTTCCTGCAGGGTGGCGAGTGTGGTGGGTTTCAGCAGGCTCGCGTCCATTCCCACGGCACGACAGCGCGCGTGTTCTTCGGCGAGCGTCGTTGCCGTGATGGCGATGATGGGCAGGCGAGGCCCATCCGCGCGTTCTTGTTCTTCCCGGCGAATGTGCCGGGCCAAGTCGAAGCCGTCCATGCGCGGCATGTGGCAATCGGTGAGCAAGGCGTCGAAACGGTGTTCGTGCAATCGCTCGAGCGCGACGACGCCATCTTCGGCCAGCGTGACCCGATAGCCGAGCAGCCGCAACTGCTTGGCGATCAGCTCGCGGTTGATCGGATGGTCTTCCGCCACGAGGATGTGTGCACCGGGCGCTTCAGTGGGCGCGGCGGCGGGAAGCGCGTGTACCGCCGTGCTGGCCGCTTGCACGTGTTCAGATGGCGGCAGGGCGCGCTCGCATGCCTGCACGAAAGCGTGCCAACGCAGCGGATTGATGCTCAGCGCGTTGTCCGGCTCGGCATAGCTGGCCTCGGAGGTGATGCGGATGGTGCGCCGCTCGGCATGCGGCGTCGTGGTCAGAAGGATGTCGGCGTCGGTGGTCGGAGCAGGCAGCAGTCCGGCCGCGACCGCGAGTTCCGTGAGGCTGTGCCGGACGGCCGCGTCATCAACGTCAATGGCAACGCTGCGGCCCGCCAATTGCGGCAGCGCATATCGGGCCGTGAGTATCGGTACGGCCAGGTGCAGCGTGACGGCGGTGCCTTGTGCTGGTGCACTTTCCATGACGAGCCTGCCGCCCATCAGGCCGGCAAGCTGGCGGGAGATCGCCAGCCCGAGCCCAGTCCCGCCGTAGCGCCGCGTGGTCGAGCGCTCGGCCTGCACGAACGGCGCGAACAGCGTTGCCTGTACCTCCGGTGAGATCCCGATGCCCGTATCGGTGACAGCGATGACGAGGTGCGCCGTGTCGTCGGTGACGTGCGCGCAGTCGGCTGACAGTCGCACGCTTCCCCGGTCGGTGAACTTGATCGCGTTGGAAAGCAGGTTGAACAGAATTTGCCGTAGACGAATGCTGTCGACCGAGACGCTGGCCGGCACGTCGGCGGCCACAGTCACATGCACGGTGAGCGATTTTTCGTGTGCGCGGCTTGCCAGCAGGCCGACCGTGCCGTCAAAGACCTCGCGAAGGTCCGTGGCCGAGGGGGATATATCCAGGCGACCGGCCTCGACCTTTGCGTAGTCCAGGATGTCGTCGAGGATATGCAGCAGTGCGCGCCCCGAATCCTGCACCAACGAAACCATCTGCTGCTGCTCGCGGTCGAGCTTGGTCTGCTGCAGCAGCTCGACCAGACCCAGCACGCCGTTCATGGGCGTGCGGATTTCGTGGCTCATCATGGCAAGAAAACGGTCTTTCGCGTGCAACGCCGACTCCGCAGCATTCTTGGCAGCTTCCAACGCATCGGCCTGCTCGCGCTCCGTGGTGACATCGCTCAGGTAACCGTTCCAGACCGTGCGACCGTCGGCTTCGCGATGCGGGATCGAGCGCGCGTGCAGCCAGCGGATGACGCCGTCTTCGCAGACGTGGCGGAATTGCTGGTCGAACGGCGTCAGCTGCTCCGCAGAGACAAGCACCGTGTCGATCATGCGCTGTCGATCCTCTTCGTGAATCAGCAGTTCCGGCGTCGATAGATAGCCCAGCAGATCCGAAGGCCGCGCGCCCAGCGTTTCGTGCGCTTTGCCCGCCACGTAAGTGATGCGCCCCCGCGCTTGGCCTGGCGCCAGTTCGAACTGGTAGACCAGCGCCGGCAGCGATTCGGTGACTTCGCGCAGGCGCTGTTCGAGGCATTCGGCGCGCGCCTGCGCTTCGCGGATCTCGCTGATGTCGACCAGCGACGCGACGGTGCCCGCGGGTTGTCCGTCCGGCAAGTGGAACGGCTCGATCCAGTACAGCACGTGGCGCGATTGACCATCCGGCGTGTCGATGATGACCTCTTCGCGTGTGCTTTCGCTGGTCTCCATTGCACGCCGGTTGATCTCCGACAACGGCGACGCGTTGCCCGTCGAATACAGCCCAAGCTCCTGCGGCGTATGGCCGAGCAAAGATGCGCTTGTCCGGCCGAACATGTTGCAGAACGCCGCGTTCACGGCCACGTAACGGTGCGAGGCGTCTTTGGCGACAAGTGGAAAAGGCACGGCTTCCATCAGCGCGCGCTGGAAGCTCAGCTGGCGCGCAAGGGTTTCTTCAGCGCGACGGCGCTGGTGGTTTTCGCGGCGCAGCTGCATCTGCTTGATGAAGAGCGCTACCAGCGCCACCAGCACGAGCGCGGCGACGGGCCCGAATTTGCCTAGCACGGCCCAAGCGGATGGGCCCAGCTGGTAGCTGACCGACAGCCACTTGTTGCGGATGCTGACCTGCTCGCCTTCGGGCATGGCGAAGAGCGCGCGGTTGATGAGCGGCACCAGCGCGGCGTATCGGGCCGACACGCCCACGCCGATGCTCTCGGTCGTGTTGGCCGAGCCCGTGACCTTCAGCTCGCCGGGAAAATGATGGCGGATCAACGCGTCGGCCACCGGCAGATTGGCGATGGTGAAATCGGCCTCGCCGGTCCCCACCATGGACAACGCATCGTTGACGGATCCCGCGCGCAGGATGCGAATCTTCGGCACGTTTTCTTTCAGCAGCGTGGTCAGCGTGTCGCTGGTCGGCAGGGCGACCGTCTTGCCGGAAAGCTCGGATAGCGCAGCCACCGTGAGCGCGTCGCTGCGTCCGACGACGACCATCGGGGTCGCGTCGATGGGCTGCGTGAGCGTAAAGCCAGGCGGCCGGGAATCCTGGTCGGACATGCCGAGCAGGATGTCGATCTCGCCGTTGCGCGCCTTGGCAAGCGCGTCTGCCCAGTCGCGCACGGTCACACGCTCGAAGCGCAGTCCGAGCGTGCGTGAGAGGAAGTTCTGGTATTCGGGAAGATGCCGAGCATTCCATCGCCCGCGCCGTTGAAGGTGTACGGCATGTAGTCGGGATCAGCGGCGTAGCGCAGCGGCGGCAGCGCGGCGAGCATGGCGCGTTCGTCGTCCGATAACTGCAGCCCCACGGACGACGCGCCGCCTTGCGTGATCCAGCGCGCGCGCAGCTCGCTCATGGTGGCGTCGGGCAACTGGGCCAGATGCCGGTTCAGATACCGGATCACCATCTCCTGGTCGCGCGGCGCGGCAAAGTGCAGCGCGTCGACCTGCTGATTCACCAGTTGCACGATCGAGAGGCGCCGGTAACGCGGCTGCGACATCAGCTCCCGCGTCGGATAGGTGACCCCCACGTAAGCGTCCGCCGTGTCGTGCAGCACGGCATCAAGAGCGTCGGCTGCCGTGGGCGTACTGATCAGGCGGATGCTCGGGTACTGTCCTGTCAGCTCTTCTTCGAGCGAAGAGCCTTGCTCGACGGCGATGCGCATGCCGGGGGCAAACGGGTTCTGCGCGACCTCCGTGTTGTCGTTGCGCGCCACCACCGCCGTGGGGCGCTCGAGGTACGGCGCGGAATAGATGAGGCAGTGATCGTATTGCGAGCGGGGCGCCACGCTCATGATGATGTCGACGTCGCCCCGGCAGGCCGCCTTCAGCAGCTCGTCACGCCGTGCGAAGACGTGCGGGATGACGCGTACCTGGTCCTGCGGAATCAGATGCATCAGCAGATCGCCGGAGAAGCCGCTGAGCCGGCCGGCTTCGACGCCTTCGAGCGGCGCCATGGCATCGCTGATGACGCCCACCGTTACCTTGGGCGGAAACTGCGTGAGCCGTTGGACGGCCTGCGCCGCGTCTTCCGCGTCGGCATCGGGCGAGCCGCTCAGCCAGAGCAGGGCGGCCGCGCATGCAAGCAACCCCGCACCGATACCGATGCGCACGCGCGCAGACGTCAAGAGCGTGACGCAGGCCATCATGGTGTCAGCCCTCGCCGCTGCCAAGCAGCCCGTGGCGCACGGCAAAGTCGAACAGCGCCGCCTCGGTGCCAAGCTCCAGCTTGCGCATGGCGGTCTGCTTCTGCGAACTGATGGTCTTGACGCTGCGGTTGAGCTGCACGGCGATCTCGCTGACCGTCTTGCCGCTCACGTACATGCGCAGCACTTCCAGCTCGCGCTTGCCGAGCTTGGTGACCAGGTCGTCGGGAGCGGGCTGCGGCTCGCCATTGCGGCAGAGCAGCCTGGCATTGAGCTGCGGCGAAAGGTAGATGCGCCCATGCGTCGCCGCCTGCATGCCTTCGAGGATGTGCTGCGGCTCGTCGGATTTGCTGACGATGACCTTGATGCCCGCGCGCAGGATGTTGCTCATCAGCGCGCGGGTCTCGAGCATGGTGAGCACCATCACGCGCAGGTCGGGGTGACGCCGCACGAGGAATTCGAGCAGGAGGATGCCGTCGCCATAGCGGCTGCCTGGCATGGCGTAGTCGGTGATGACGAGGTCGCAGCGCACGCGGCCGAGCACGGCAAGCAGCTCATCGGCGTTGCTGGCCTCGGCCACCACCTCGAAACCGTCGACCGCCGACACGAGGCGCCGCACGGCAGCCACCACGCCAGGATGATCATCTGCAATGACGAGTTGGAATGGCGGCTGCATGTCGACGTGTCTCCGAGTGTGTAACGTGCAGCAATGTGTTTGCCGCATTGCTGAGAATCGCCGAAGCCGCAACGGCGTAACATCGGAAAAGTCCTATTAGTGCGGCCCGATCTGCGCTCTTCTGGTGCAAATTTGTGAGGGCGTGTTGGGATCTCGGTCTTGATTCCGAACCCAGTCGGCGCCTGGCTGCGTGGCACAATGCAGCCGGTTTGTTCGCTCGCTTGACCGCACCGATTTCCCATGACGCCCACATCTTCGACAGCCCCTTCTGCGACCGCGCGCCAGCAGAGCGCCGAACGCTCCACCCTGGTGAGTGCAGGCGTCAATTGCCTCCTTTCGGCGGGGCAGATCGCGGCGGGGCTGTGGTCGCACTCGCAAGGCCTGGTGGCCGACGGGCTGCATACGCTGTCCGACCTGATCGCCGATGGCATCGTTTTCATTGCCAACCGCAACAGCCACAAGGGACCGGACGAAGACCACCAGTACGGCCACGCGCGTTACGAGAACGCCGCGTCGCTGGGCCTGGGGCTGCTGCTGATCGGGGCGGGCGCGGGGATGATCTGGGCCGCGGTGGAAAGCCTGCGCTCGCCGCAGGGGCCGACGCCGGTGCATGGACTTGCGCTCGTGGTGGCGTTGACGGCGCTGGCGGCCAAGGAGGGACTTTTCCGCTACATGCTCGCCGTGGCCAAGCGCATCAACTCACGCATGCTGATTGCGAATGCGTGGCATGCGCGTTCCGATGCGGTGTCGTCGTTGGTGGCGGCCGTGGGCGTGGCGGGCAACCTGATGGGCTATCACTGGCTCGACCCGGTGGCGGCCTGCGTTGTCGGGCTGATGATCGGCCGTGTGGGCGTGCGCTTTGGGTGGGAAGCGCTCAATGACCTGATGGACCGCGCTCTGCCGCCCGCGCAGGTGGAGGCCATTCGCGCCAGCCTGGAAGCCACGCCGGGCGTGATCAACGTGCACGACCTCCGTACGCGCGTGACCGGAGACCAGGCATTGGTGGACGCGCATATCGAGGTGGATCCGCGCGTCTCCGTGAGCGAGGGCCATGCGATTGCCGTGCGGGCTCGCACCAACGCGCTGACGGCGCATACGGCCATGGCCGTGCTCGATGTGCAGATTCACGTCGACCCGCGCGAACACATCGCGACCGATCCCGTGCCGCTGCCCGACCGGGACGCGCTGCACGCCGTGCTGGCACAGCTGCTGCCGCCCGGCACGCCGCTCGACGCGCGCCACTGCGTGCTGCATTACGTCGATGGCGCGGTGGAGGTCGACCTCGTCCTGCCGCCGGCACTCGCCGCTGAAATCGGCCGCATCGGCGATGCCGTCCACGCGCGGTGGGATGGTCTCGTGCGCCTGCGCGTGCTCGTTACCGACGCTTGAGCTTTTCGCGCTAGCGACATTGGTCGACCGCGTTGGCGGGCTGCGTTTTGGTGGGGTCGAAGTGCAACTGCTCCAGTCCCTTTTCCGTCAACGACATCCAATCGATCGCGCCGGATGTGCGCAGCAAACCGGTGCTGCCCACCGGGCGCCATTGCACGCGCTTGCCGTCGGTATTCAGCAGCGTGGCCGATAGCGAGAGCGAATCCGGCCCTGCCTGCAGTTGCAGCAGGCGCCCATCGGCGGCGGGCGTATAGCCGGTGGTCTGGTTCACGGTGATGCCCGCTTCGCGCACCGTTGCCGGCATGCACGGAATCGACGCACGCACCTTGCCCGTGGCGTCGATCAGATCGGCAAAACCGTTGCCCTTGGCCACGCCGACCAGCAGGTACCGCTCGATCGCCGGCATCCACGTGACGCTGTAGGTGTAGTACTGCAGATGCTTGTGCAGAAGCTGCTCGCCGGTCACGCGTCCGCTGACGGGATCGAATACGGCGATTTTCAGATTGGCTTCGGTCTGACCTGGCACGAACTGCTGCCAGGCGAGCAGCGCATTCGTGCTGCCGCCAGCGACCATGGGCCACCATTCGCGCCGGCCATCGGCAACATCGACGTTGTGCAGGCGACGGCCGCGTCCGTCGTAGACCTTCAGGTAGACGCCGTTGCCGCTGCCGAGGTTGTCGACGCCGCCGCCGGTGATCCAGCCGTCGGAATAGAACACCACGAAGCGGTCGCCCACGGCCGTGATATGGCCCGAGTGGCTACCGGATTCCACCAGTTGCGGATACGGCTTGATGGGCCGGAGCGCGGCGTCGTAGATGCCGAAGCGCTGGTTCACGTTTTCCGGCGCATTCCAGCCGTCTTCAAACGACACCATCACCTGGCCGGCGCGGTTGCGCGCCACCGTCACGGGCTCCTGCGCTTCGGGCTTCTGGATGAAGATGCGCGGGGCATCGAGCACCCCCGTGTCGGCATGCCACTGCGCGACATAGACATCGTGCGGCCAGCTTCCGCTGCGATCGGCGCCGCGCGGCGGCAGGCCCGAACTGCTGAAGAACACGTTGAAAGTGTTGGCCGTTGCGCCCGGCACTGCGCCGATGCCATGCATGTATTGACGCGGGTCGGTCGCGCCGGCGGTGGCCACGGCGGGCACGGCAAGCGCGCACGCAAGGGCCAGCACGGTCCGGCGTAGCAGAGACAGTCGAGACACGTGACGTTCCATCTTCATCGTTAGCGAGGTGGCGGTTTCAGAACCGATTGGGCCACAGGTACCCGCTGAAGTTGCTGCGCGAATGGGGGAGCCCGTTTGGCGGAGTCGCCGCCGTGGCATCCCATCCGGGGCACCCGGTTTACCCCCGCCGCGGCAATCAAGTTTCAGTTCCGTGTGCCGTTCTTCACAAACAAGAGCGGAACCCATTCCGCCAATCCCTTCCCAGCGCGGCCAGAGTGGGCACAAGCCCGCCGCCCACCGCGCCAGAACCGACCCAAGAGAACAACATGACCCAGCGACTCGACGCCCGATGGCGAAGCGAAGTGACGGAGGCTCTACGTACCGTGGAGGCGCAGTTCGGCGTGGCACCGCAAAGCCTGCCGCGCGACGCACTCATTGCGGCCCTGACCGACGCCATCTGGGCCCAGCGTGCCGCCTATGCGCAGGTGCGCCAGACGCTGGTTGCGTGTCCTGAGCTGGCAGACGAATCGATGTAACGGCGTGCCCGGTGCCGCCGCTGTTTTTCAAGAAGGTGATGTGATGCGGTACTGCGGATCGCTGGATCTGGACCATCTGCTGCGCCAGCCGTTTGCCCAACTCGGCCGGCTCGTGCGCGATGAAGACTCGGGGCAACCCCTGCCCCCGGTGGAAGTGGCCGCGCGCGCGGTGTTGCTGCGCGCTGCCGGCTACGAGGTGATGCCCACCTGTGGGCACCATGACCGACGCGGCTTCTGTCTCGGCCACACAGACCGGATCATCGGGATGTAAGCGCCGCGCCTACGACGCATCCGCCACGTGCGCGCAGCCTTGCGCACACGCTGTTGCGAACGCGCATCAGGGGTTGTAAAAACGCTGCGCGCGTGGTGCCCGAAGCACCCGTAAAGCGTTGTCTGGCGCACCTTTACGGGCAATCCGTTGCCAAAAAGCAAACGGTAAAAATGACTTACATTCCGGTCCTTTTTCGGCCCATGGTTCTGGTGCATCCTGAACCAAGATAGATCGCACGGATGGCAGATGTGCGACGTCGGACGCAACGTCAAGCCGGAAGTCGGAAGTGAATCGAATCGGCGACGCCTGCAATCTGGGGTCAGGGGAAACAACATGAAGACGCAATATCTCAGCAAGCAAGAAATCTACGACGGCGCAGTCCGCCATCTGTTCGGTCAGGGCGGCGCTGCCATCCTGCCGCGCGGCGGCGCTGCGTACCACGGCCAGGGCGGTCGCTGCTGCCCGATCGGCAACCTGATCGGCGTGCGCGACTACACGACGTCGATGGAAAGCGTGCCGGTGCGCTACATCGTCAAGCCCGCCAACGAGATTCCGCGCTACATGGATGCCGGCGTCATCGCGTTGCGCCGTGCGCTCAAGCGCGCGCATCGACGTGGACGACCGCGACACCGTCGAGCTGCTCTCCAAGCTGCAGAACGCGCATGACGTGTTCGGCACGTGGGAGTGGAAGGAACGCCTGCAGTCGATCGCACGCCAATTCGGCCTGAGCGGCGCTCTCGTCGATACATTCTGACCGACCGGCCGGTCACAGATCACCCTAAAGAAGGTGACGCCATGAAAGGGAAGGGGACGTTCCTCGCCATCGAGGACATTTTTGAACGCGTGCGCGCACACCTGCTCGCACAGCAATGCCGCTCCGAAGACGCCGACGGCGAGCCGCGCTACCGCGGCCTCGACAACCGCCGTTGCGGGGTCGGCATTCTCATCGACGACGCGTTCTATTGCAGCGCCATCGAGCGCCTGGGCGTGAGCCTGCTGCGTGTGCCGAGCGAGGATGCCCTCGCCCGTGCGTTGCGCAGCTCCGGCGTGAATGTCGACGACGATCAGGTGGTGGATCTGCTGATCGATCTGCAGGACATCCACGATCTGGCGGCCATTGAAAGCTGGCCCGCGGCGCTGGAAGACATCCGGCGCCGGTTGCCCTGCCCGTTGTCCGATACGCCGCTGGCAGCCTGAACGACGTATCCACCGCGAACCCGGCCTGGCGCCGGGTTTTGTCATTTCAGCGCATCGAGTTCCGGATAGTGGCGGAAGATGCCCATCGTGTTGAACGGAATGCGACGCGGCGATTCCAGATACGCCGCGATGTTCGGCTGCGCCGCCACGCGATCATGCAGCGCCGCCAGATGCGGCAAGTCGCGTTCGTAGCGCTGCATGTGGCGCGGGAACGCATAGCGCAGCCCGGCCACGATCTGGAACAGCGACAAATCCACATACGTCAGCGCATCGCGCACGGCCCATGTCGGGCCGGCGGGGTTGCGGTCGAGCACGCGCTCGAAGTAGTGCAGGAACTTGGGCGCACGATTGTCGAGAAAATCCTGCGTGCGGCGCTTGGCCTCGGCGCGCTGGTCTTCGTAGTACTCGCACGACGCGATGGGGTGGTGCGTGTCGTGAATCTCGACCACGAAATCGGCAATCGTCAGTTGCAGGCCGTGCGTCCACAGGCCGCCGGCTTCGTCGTGCGGGGCCAGGCCGTAGTGCTGACCAAGGTAAAGCAGGATGTTGGCCGTCTGCGCGATCACCAGTGGGCCGGCCACCAGGAACGGCGGCGCGAACGGCGGGGTGGGAATGCCGGCATCGTTCAGAAACGCCTCGATGGCGGCTTCGTCTTCGCGGCCGAGATCGGTATAGGGCACAGCGGCCTGCTCCAGCGCGAGCCGGACGAATTCGCCGCGGCCCTGGATTTCGGGCCAGTAATAGAGCGTGGTTTCCATGGTCGGGCGGGGAAAACGAGGTGATGTCTGCGAAGCAAGGCGGATGCCGCATCGCAGCAGGAACGATGCCTGCGAACGATAATAGGCGCTTGCCTCTGCGCCTGTTCCAACCGCCCGCCGTGAACGCTCCGCTTTCTCCCTCGCCCGCCATCGAGCCCGCCGATCCGTCGCGCTGGCTGGTCCGGGGGCATCCCGGTTTTCTGCGCGCCAATCTGGCGCTGTTCGCGGCGGGTTTTCGACGTTTTCGCTGTTGTATTGCGTGCAGCCGCTCATGCCGCTGCTGGCGCATGACTTTGGCCTGACGCCCGCGCAGACGAGCCTCGCGCTGTCCGTCTCTACGCTGCTGCTGGCCTTTGCGATCCTGTTTGCGGGGCTGCTGTCCGAGTCGATTCATCGCAAGACGCTGATGGGCGTGTCGCTGGTGCTCTCCTCAGCGCTCACATTGGCGGCGGCGGTGCTGCCGGGCTGGCACGGGTTGCTGGCCACGCGGGCGTTGCTTGGCGTGGTGCTGGGCGGCGTGCCGGCGGTGGCCATGGCGTATCTGGCCGAAGAGGTGCACCCGCAAGGGCTGGGCATGGCGATGGGCCTGTACGTTGGCGGCACCGCATTCGGCGGCATGGCGGGGCGCGTGCTGACCGGCGCCGTGGCCGACCATTTCGGCTGGCGCGCCGCCATCGGTTTTGCCGGCATGCTGGGTTTGCTCGCGGCGCTGGCCTTTCTGTGGCTGCTGCCGCCGTCGCGTCGGTTTGTGCCGCGCAAGGGCGTGGCGCTGGGCGACCTGTTCGACACGCTGGGCGCCCATCTGCGCGAGCCGGGCCTGCGCGCGCTGTTCGCCATGGGCTTTCTGCTGATGGGCGGCTTCGTCACGATCTACAACTACGCGAGCTTCCACTTGCTCGACGCGCCGTATGCCCTTAGCCAGACGGCGGTGGGCGGCATCTTCATGGTGTATCTGCTGGGCATTGGCGCCTCGGCATGGTTCGGCCGATTGGCGGATCGCCATGGCCGGGGCCGCATGCTGCTGGCGGGCACAGCGCTGATGTCGGGCGGCGTGCTGCTGACCTTGGCGGGCCCGCTGGTGCTGGTGATTGGCGGCATCGCGCTGCTGACCTTCGGCTTTTTCGGTGCGCACGCGGTGGCCAGCGGCTGGGTCGGGCGCCGCGCGCGGCGTGCCAAGGGGCAGGCCGCGGCGCTGTATTTGCTGGCGTATTACCTGGGCTCCAGCCTGATCGGCACGACAGGCGGCAAGCTCTATGCGCCCTGGGGCTGGCCTGGCGTGGTGACGCTGGTGATGGGCTGCATGGCGTGTGCGCTGGGCACGGCGGCGTGGCTCTGGCGGCGGGCTCCGCTGCCGCCGGGCGCCAAGCGCTGAAGTTGTGCGCCCGGGGAATTCGCGTATCGTGCCGTGATCGATGTCTGCACGATCGCTTTCCCTGTCATGCGTACTCATTTCCTGTTCTGCACGCGGCGACTGTGGCCGCTCGCATCGTTCCTCCTCCTGTTGATGGCCGGCGTGGCCCGCGTGGCCGATGCCGCGCCGGTGTCGTTTGCCAAGCTGGCCGGGCTGCCGACTTCCACCGCCAGCGCGTCGGCGCCCGCCGCCGACCCCGTGCAGACACGCCAGTCGCTCGACACCGTCATCACGCTGCTCAGCAACGATCAGCAGCGCACGGCCCTCGTCAATGAGCTGAAGCAGTTGCGCGATGGCATGAGCGCGCAGCAGAAGGTACAGGCCGAACAGGCGCCCGGCCTGCTGGGCGCGGTGGCATCGCTCATCGAGCACGGATCGTTGCAGGCCGATGTCGAAGCCGGTGCGCCGCGTTACTGGCTGCGCCGCATCGAGGCCGCCAGCGGGAACGCGAGCCTGCTCGTCGCGCCCGAGCGGCGCATGCCGCTGGTTGCCGACTTTGCGAGCACGGTGGGTATCTGGGCCGCCATCGCGGCGGGCCTGCTCGGCCTGGGCTGGTTGATCCGCCGCGTGTTTGGCCTCACCGCAGGCCTCGGGCCGCATCCGACCACGCGGGCACTGCTGATCGATGCGCTGCGCAAGATCGGGCCATGGGCGATCTCCTTTGCGGTGATCGTGCGGCTCGACCACGACGCGTCGCCCGGCTTCGTCCTGGCGGTGGTGCTGGCCTACGCCATCGTGTGGGGCGCGATCATCACGGCCGGCGTGGCGATGCTGTTCTCGCTGTTTTCCGGCAGTGCGCACCGGCGCATGGCGGTGGAATACCTGTTCAAGCACGGCATGTGGCCGATCTTTCTGACGGCCAGTCTGGGCGCCTGCGGCGATGCGCTGGTCGACCCGCGCGTTGCCTTGGTGCTGGGCGGCTCGCTCAGTCTGCTGCTGGCCACGGTGTGCAACGTGGTGTCTTCATTGATGCTGGCGGTGGGCGCGTTGTGGCGCGGCGGCCCATCGGCCAGTTGATCGCCAATCGCCCGCTGGAGCTGCGCAGCGGCGAACACACGGGCAACCAGGTCCGCCGGCTGCTGGCGGCGTTCTGGCCGGTGCCGGTGCTGGTGCTGGCCGGCGCCACCGTCATGGCGACGCTGACGACGCCCGATAACGTTGACGTCGTGGCACGCCGTGCCGTGATGACGTCGCTGCTGCTGGTGGCGGCGTTCTTTCTGTCGGCGCTGGTCCGCCCCCGCGCGAACTGGCGCTCGCATCTACGTCTGGCGCGCAGCTCGCCTTATCTCGAGCGGCTCAAGCATTTCGTCGGTGCGCTGATCAAGCTCGTCATCTGGATCGCCTTTCTCGAACTGGTGCTGCGCGTATGGGGCCACACGCTGGTGGAGGTCGCACACAGTTCGGTCAACGGCAAGCGCATCGCCGACGCCTTGGTGGGCCTGATCGGCACCGTGTTTGCCACCTGGCTGGTCTGGATCCTGCTCGACACGGCGATCCTGCGGGCGCTGTCGCCGGCCTCGGCGCGGGCGCAGCCGAGCACGCGCGCGCTCACGATCCTGCCGCTGTTGCGCAACGGGCTGAAGGTGACGCTGGTGGTGACGGCCAGCATTGGCGTGCTGGCCAACCTGGGCGTGAACGTGACGCCGCTGGTGGCCGGCGCCGGCGTGATCGGCCTGGCGGTGGGCTTTGGTGCGCAGTCGCTGGCGCAGGACTTCATCACCGGCATCTTCATCCTGATGGAAGACACGATCAGCGTGGGCGATGTGGTGGACGTGGGGGTGGCCACGGGCTCCGTCATCAACCTGACCATCCGGACGGTGCGGCTGCGCGATGGCACGGGCGCGGTGCTGTCGATTCCGTTCAGCCAGATCAAGACCGTGCGCAACCTTTCACGCGATTACTCGTTTGCCGACTTTGAAGTGCGCGTGGCGATGGAGGCCCAACCGCAGCAGGCGATCGACCTTGTGCGTGCGGCGGCCGACCAGATTGCGGGTGAGCCGCGCTTTGGCTACACGTTGCTCGGCGGTGCGGAAATCTTCGGGCTGGACCGCTTTGAAGGTGGCGCGATGATCGTCAAGGGGCGGTTCAAGACGCGTCCGCAGAAGCAGGCGGATGTGCTGCGGGCGTTCAACGTTGTGCTCAAGGATGCGTTCGACAAGGCGGGCGTGCCGCTGGCGGCGCCGGGGACGGTGTTGCGGACTTCTGCGGCGTTTGAGGAGTGGATGGCGCGGGTGGCGCCGGATGAGGGAAGGTGCCGCGGGCTGCTGATGAGCCACCTCCTGCGGGAGCGCCGGCTTAAGGGCGTTGCGGGTCCATCCTCGTATCGTCCCCTGCCGGGGCCGACCCACTTTCTTTGTCTTGCCAAAGAAAGTAAGCAAAGAAAGGCGCGCCCGAGATGGCGAAAGATTCCTTGAATTTATGTCGCAGAGAGGGAAGGGAAAACTCGCTGCGCTCAGACAGTTTCCCTTCCTTTTCCTCTCTGCAACAGAAATTCAAGGCGCCATCTAGGGCAGGGAAAGTCAAAGGCCAAACCGGCTGGGCGCGGGTGTTGGCGCCCAGGCGTGTCTTCGTTTTAGAAGCCGTGGCGCATGCCGACCATGACGCCGGTCTGCGAGGCTTTCGGCAGTGCGGCTGCCAGGACGGTGCCGGCGTCTTTCTGGTGGGTGTAGTCCATGCCGACGTACAGCCACGTGCGCTTGCTGACCACGTAGTTCATGATCGCGTAGGCGGTGTAGCGCAGGCCGCCGGGGTCGCGCTGGCGCGTGGCCATGCCGCCCACCACGAGGTTGTACTGGCCGCTGAAGTCGTATTTCACGCCGCCGAGGATGAGGTCGTTCTTGGTGGGCGTGCCGTCGCGGTAGTTGATGTAGCCGAGCATCAGTTTGGCGGGGCCGACCTGCACGCTGCCGCCGGTGGTCCAGGTGCGGGTGCCGACCGATTGCGGGTCTTTCTGCTGCTCCCACGCGCCGCCGAACGCGAACGGGCCGCTGGCGTAGTTGAGCGACAGCGCGCTGTAGTTGCCTGCGGAGAACGCGCCGGCCTGCTCGCCCATGCCGACCATCACGCCGGGGCGCCAGCCGTTGAAATCGCCGACGTACTTGACCGAGTTGTCGATGCGCACGCCGGTGGCAGTGACGTGCCACGCCGTTGCGCCGAGGTTGCCGATGGAGAGCGCGTCGTACTGGCCAGCCGTGTTGAAGACGAGGTTCTCCTGCCGGCCGAACGTCAGCGAGCCGAACCCGCCTTCCAAGCCGACATACGCCTGGCGCCCGAACAGGCGCGAGGTGGCGGGCGTGGTCGGTTTGTAGCCGCCCAGGCCCATGTCGTTGGTGGAGCCCACGCCGGTGTCCGGGGCGAAACCGCTGACCAGATGAAACACGGCCTTCAGGCCGTTGCCCAGGTCTTCCGAGCCGCGAATGCCGAAGCGGCTGCCGCTGTAGTAGCCGCCTGCCATCTCGGCCTTGCCGTGGCCGTCGGCGTCGTTGTTGGTGCTGTAGCGCAGGCCGGTTTCCATCACGCCGTACAGCGTGACGCTGGATTGCGCGTGCGCGGCGCCGCAGGCCAGCAGCGCCGACAGTGCAACGGCCGATAGCGGAATGGAACGGATCGAAGTGGTCATGTGGCTCCCTTATTGTCGTAACGACTGTTGTGTCGGCCGGAACGGGTTTTCCGGCCTGGCTCGGGGGCCGACTCTCAGGCAAGTCTGCGCTGTAAGGGTTGAAGTTACGCATGCACCGGCAAAGCGCCGCACACGTCGCGCCGGTTGGGGCATTGCCCGCTGAAGGGGCATTGCGCGTAAACCGCGGGCTTACAGATTCTTGGGGGTTTTCCCTCGGGCAGGCGGCGTGGCGCGGGGCTGCCGCTACACTGGCGACGCTGATTTCCGTTTGCCGCCCACGTATCCGCCATGCCTTCGTTCTCCGTTCCCCTGCTCAACGCCCTGCGCGACCAGCTGCCCGCGCTCTCGCCGGCGCAGCAGGGCGTGGCGCGGTTGATCCTGGAAGCGCCGGAGCTGTCGCTCGAACAATCCGTCGAGACGCTCGCCGTGCGCGCCGGCGTGTCGATGCCGACCATCGTGCGGATGTGCCAGGCGCTCGGCTTTGAAGGCTTGCGCGAGTTCAAGGCCACGCTGGCCGCCGAACTCGCGCACGCGCAGCCCACGCTGCCAGGCCATGTCGGCCGGGCGGACCCTCCCGCGCTGGTCGCCAGCAAGGTCATCGATGGCGCCACGCGGGCGCTGGCCAAGCTGCGTGAATCGCTGTCCACCACGCAGGTCGACGCCGCTGCCGAGCGCATCGCTCGCGCGCGCCGCGTCGATTGCTATGCGGCGGGTGCGGCCTCATCGTTCATGGCGAACGACATGCAGGCGCGGCTGATGCGGCTCGGGCTGGCGTCCAACGCCTACTTCGATGCGCATCTGCAGCTTGTGTCGGCGGCGATGCTGGGCGCGTCCGACGTTGTGGTGGCGTTCTCGCACGTGGGGCGCATGCCGTATCTGCTCGAGTCGATTGCCTATGCGGCCGAGCAGGGCGCCTGCGTGATCGCCATCACCCAGGCGGGCACGCCGCTGGCCGAGCGCGCGCAGATCGCGCTGACCGTGGACGTGCCGGAAGATGCGGTGATGCGGGTCGGCACCGAGGCGTACCTCGTGCATCTGACCGTCATCGAGATCCTGATGACCTGCGTGGCGCAACGCCGCGATGAGATGGTGCGCTCGCGCATGCGGGCGATCCAGCGACTGCTGACCGAGCGCAGCGTCGACCGCCCGTAAGCGACGGCAACGAAGCAGCGAAGGCAAAAAATGGCGCCACGCGGGCGCCATCCACAACACATGCGGTGCTCAGAGCCGCGAGATCGCCAGCCCGATCGCCAGCAGACTTCCCAACCCGAAGATTGTCCAGCCGACCGTGCGGCGCTTGGTGGTCATCACCCACAGCCACAGGCCCGAGATCGACAGGAAGATCAGGCAGCCGGCCAGCGTATCCACCAGCAGAATCCACGGCACCGTCATGCCGACGCCCTTGTGCAGGTTCATCAGCGTGCCGAGGAAGCCGTTGTCGGTCTGGCGGATCGCTACCGAGCGGTTGCCGGCCCAGTATTCGGCCTGGATTTGCGGTGGCGCTGCCAAAGTTGAAGGTCCATTGCTCGGGCTGCATCAGCGGCTTGGCAGCCGGTTCGCGCGGTGCGTCGGCGTTCTTGTCGTCCTTGGCGCCTTCGCCCTTGGCCGGGCGTTCGGCCCAGGCCACCGGCTTGGCCTTCTCCACGCGCGTGCGGGTGGCCGGCTCCGGCGTGTTCAGCGTCTGCTGCAGCCACGCGGCCATCGCTTCGGGCGTGGCGGGCACGGGGTCGGGCAGGGCGATCTGCGTATTGATGCGCTGTTGCGCCACGGGCAGTTTCAACACCGCGCGGTGGTTCAGCCAGATGCCCGACACGCCAAAGATCAGGCCCATCACCGCGCCCCACAGCCCGAACCAGCCGTGCGTCTTGCGCAGCCAGCGGACGATCGTGGCGCGGCGGTTGGCCGGGTGTTCGGATTTGGCCTTGGCCGGGCGAGCATTGGCGGCCGGTTTGGCGGCGGGCTC
>NZ_JAPNUG010000040.1:0-37628 GCF_036631435.1 Ralstonia sp. 1B3
GGCCGCACGATCCAGGTCGCGGCCGATGAAGACGATCTTGTTGCTGCGCGCTTCGCTGCCCCACGGCTGCGTTGCGCGAAAGTCGATGAGGCTGTGCACGCCCTGCAGCACGTAGCGCTGCGCCTGGCCTTTCACGGCCAGGATGCCCTTCATGCGGAACAGCGTTTCCGCCTGCTCGGTGCGCAGGGCGTCGATCCACGTATGGAAGCGCACGAGATCCACGTCGGCCGGCACGTCAAAACCCACTGACGAGACGCTCGGATCGTGCTGGTGGTCATGCTCGTGAGCGCCGGCGTGAACATGTTCATGTTCGTGGTCATGTTCATGGTCGTGCGCGTCATGCTCGCCGTGGCCGGCGTCTGCGCCGATCTCCAGCAGCTTCTGCGTCGCCTCGAACGCGCCGACACCGATGATCTTGTTCAGATCGACCTCGGCATAACTGGAGGTGACGATGTCGGCCGTGGCGTTCAAGCCGCGGATGCGCCCGCGCAGCGCGTCGATATCGTCGCGGCCCACAAGGTCCACCTTGTTGATGACGATGCGGTCCGCGCAGACGATCTGGTCGACGGCCTGGTTGTCGACACCGTCCAGGTGCAGGTCGTCCAGATGCGCGGCGATGTGCTTGGCGTCGACCATGGTGACGATGGCGTCAAGCTCGACATGTTCGGCAATCGGGTCGTCGATGAAGAACGACTGCGCCACCGGATACGGATCGGCCAGGCCGCTGGTTTCCACCAGGATGTGGTCCAGTCGTTCGGGCCGCGCGACAAGCTGGCGCACGATGCGCACGAGGTCTTCGCGCACCTCGGCCGTGCAGCACACGCAGCCGTTGACCATCTCGTAGATCTCTTCGTTTTCCGAGGCCATGACGAGGCCGCCGTCGATGCCGACTTCACCAAACTCGTTTTCGATCACGGCGATCTTGCGGCCGTGGTTTTCGCGCAGGATGAAGTTCAGCAGCGTGGTTTTGCCGGCGCCGAGAAAGCCGGTGAGGATGGTGACCGGAATCTTGGTGTTCGGGCCGGGAAGCGTGGCGTGGGCCGTGGCTTGGGGTTTCATGTTGTCTCCTTGTCGAGCGTGGGTGGGGTACGGACTCAGGCAGGTAAGGCTTCTTCGCCCCAGCGCAGGGCGGTGCCGGCATCGAGCCCGAACAGGTCGAGCACGCGGCCGAGGGTGTGGTCGATCATGTCGTCCAACGTATTCGGGCGCGCATAGAAGGCCGGTACGGGCGGCGCGACGATGGCGCCCATCTCCGTGACGGCCTGCATGTTGCGCAGGTGTGCGAGCGTGAATGGCGTCTCGCGCGCCATCAGTACGAGCGGACGGCGCTCCTTGAGCGTGACGTCTGCCGCGCGTGTCAGCAGCGTCGACGAGACGCCCGTGGCAATTTCCGCCAGAGACTTCATCGAGCACGGCGCCACGATCATGCCCAGCGCGCGAAACGAGCCGCTGGCAATGCCGGCGGCCATGTCGTCCGCGCGGTGGTAATGCGTAGCGCGATCGATCACGTCGGCGAGCTTGAACGGCGTTTCGTGCGCCATCGTCAGCAGCGCAGAACGTGTGACGACGAGGTGCGTTTCCACATCGAGCGCGCGCAGCAGTTCGAGCAGCCGCACGCCGTAGACGAAGCCCGATGCACCGCTGATGCCGACCACCATGCGCGGCCGGGCGGGAGCGCGAGGGTGGCGCGCGCTCATGGACGCGCTCCGGCCTGACGGAGGATGTCGCCCGCGCGGGCAATCGCCTGCGGATCGATGCGTGCGCGGATGCCTTCGAAGCCGGCACCGCGCGTGGCGTCGATGCCCATGCGCGAAGTCGTGCCGTGCACGGACGATGACGGATCGAGCGGGCTGCCGGGCAGGCCATCGACCATGAACACATCCTGGTGCGGCTGGAAGTGTGTGGCCATGGCCCACAGCACCTGCTCGTCCTGCTGCAGGTCGATATCGGAATCCACGGCAATCACAGTCTTGAGGTACGGATCCCAGCCGAGCAGCGCCAGCATGACCTGCCGCGCCTCGCCGTCGCGCGTCGGGTTGAGCGCCACGTAGCAATGGAAGTGCGTGCCCGAGTTCGGATAGTGCAGCGCCGTCACCGATGGGAAGCGCGCCTTGAGCTTTTCGCTCATCTCGGCCTCGCGCGGCAGGCGGGCCAGCGTCAGGTGCTCGGCGTACGGGCCGCCCACCACGTCGACGAGCCACGCGTCGCGCCGACGCATCAGGGCATCGATGCGCAGCACATTGTTGGTGGAGCGGTCGGACGAATAGCCGGTGAATTCACCGAACGGGCCTTCCTCGGCATAGGCGGCGGGGTCGATGGTGCCTTCGAGCACGAACTCCGCTGCCGTCGGCACGCCGATGCCGTAGCGCGGCGTGCGGACGATATCGAGCGGCGCGCCGAGCAGGCCACCCGCAACGGCGCGTTCGTCGGCACCAAAGGGCAGGCGGGCGGCGGCGGCCAGCATGAACAGCGGATGCGCGCCTACCACCATCGCCACGCGCAGCACGTCGCCGCGTTCGCGCGCGGTCTGCAGCATGCGCCACAGGTGGCCGCGCGAGTGCAGGCTCGTCGCCAGTGCGTTGCGTGCGTGGCGCATCGAGCGGTGATAGCTCATGTTGGCCACGCCCGTCACCGGGTCCTCGGCCACGATGATGGCGTTGGTGATGTAGGGCGCGCGGTCGCTTTCGAAGTGCTTGATCATCGGCAGCAGCGCAACGTCGACCGCGTCACCTTCGATCACCTCGTCGGTGATGGGGCCGTGCGAGACGACACGCGGTGCGATGGGCGCGTTGGCGCGTGCCTGGAAGGCATCGTGCAGTTGATGCGGCAACACGTCGAACAACCGTGCCAGCCGTGACCGCGAGGCAAAGACGTTGGTGACCAGCGGCACCTGCAGGCCGCTGACCTGCTCGCAGACCAGCATGGGGGTCTGGTTGCGCACAGCAAGCTGATCGATGACGGCGGTGACGTCCTGATCGGCGGAGATGCCGTGGCGCACCGTCAGCACATCTTCGGGATACAGCTCGCGATAGAGATTGGCGAAGACGTGGAAATCCTGGCCTTCGCCAAGCCGGGTCATGCTCATGGCACACCTCGCTAGAGGCGGGCGCCGAACACCACAGAGGCACGGCGCCCGCGGGATCGGCGCTCAGGCCGCTTCTGCTGTCTGGACGTAGGTCGACTTCAGGCGAAGCTCCGCCTCGGCCAGGTCCTTGGGCGGCTTGGTGGGTTCGATGCCGACCAGTCGCGCAATGTTGTTGCCCAGATAGTCTTCGAGGTGGTCCTCATCGATGCCCAGCCCCTGCGGCGGCGCCGAGCACAGCACCTCCAGCTCGCGGCCACATGCCGGGCTCGTTGGGCGGCGAATCGGTCCCGAAGACGATCTTGTCGCGCGGCAGCTGCTTCGCAAATTCGACGATGCGCGACTGGAAGCACCAGCCCGATTCGCAGTACACGTTGGGCGTATCCATTGCCATCCAGAACGCTTCGAACGAGTAGTTGCCGCCGGTCTGGATGCCGAAGTGTCCGATGATGAAGTTCACCATCGGGAACTCCCGGATGATCGGATAGAACATCGTCGGGATGGTGTACGGGCCGTCGCCGGTGTGGATCAGCACCACGATGTTGTACTTGGCGCAGACCTTCATCGCGGGGCGCAGCCAGTCGAGCGCGCGGTCGGGCCGGTAGCCGTGCATGTTGGCGTGCAGCTTGACCATCTTGAAGCCGTATTCCTTGATGTGGAATTCCAGCTCCGCCGCGCCGTTCTCCGGGCCCCAGCGCGGGTTGTAGGTGAAGTTGCCGATGAAGCGGTCCGGGTACTTGCGTCAGTTCGGCGATGTACGCCATGTAGTCGCGAATGCCTTCGCGGCCGCGGCGGTTGCCGTCGCGGTAGCCGGTGTTGCCCGGCGGCGGCTGGATGAAGCCCATGTCGATGCGGCGCGGCTTGCCGTTGATCATGTACGGGCCGTCCATCAGCTGGATCATGCGCTCGCCGTTGAACGGCGTGCCGGTGTGGCGCCAGGCCTCGTCGACCAGGTTGGTTGGGTGCAGATGGGTATCGATAATCATGTGTTGCGCTCCGTGCGGTCTGCGGTGGCTCAGGCGGCAGCCAGCGCGAGCTGCGCTTCGGCTTCGGCCACGGTCTTGGGCGGACGGGTCGGCTCCAGGCCGATCATGCGGGCGATGTTGTTGCCCAGGTAATCCTCGAGCGTGTCTTCATCGAGGTTCAGGCCCTGCGGCGGGTCCATGCACAAGACTTCCAGCAGACGCAGCCACATGCCCGGCTCGTTGGGCGGCGTGTCGGTGCCGAACAGGATCTTGTGCTTGGGCAGCACCTTGGCAAATTCGACGATGCGCGACTGCAGGCACCAGCCCGATTCGCAATACACGTTGGGCAGCTCCATCGCCCACTGCATCGGCTCGAACACGTAGACGCCGCCGGTCTGCACGCCGAAGTGCGCCATGATGAAATCGACGTTCGGGAAGCGCTTGATCATCGGAATCCATTCCGACGGAATGCTGTAGGGGCCGTCGCCCGTATGCAGCTTGACGGGCACGCCCAGCTCGGCACATTTCTCGAATGCGGGCATCACCCAGTCCAGCGCGCGGTCCGGACGGTAGGCGTGCATGTTGGCCTGCATCTGGACCATCTTGAAGCCGTGCTCCTTGACGTAGCGCTCGATGGCCTCCACGCCGTTCTGCACGCCGCAGCGCGGGTTGTAGACGAAGCACCCGATGAAGCGGTCGGGGTAGGTCTGCACCATCTTGAGCGTGTACGCCATGTAGGCGTCGATGGACTCGCGGCCCGAAAGCTCGCCGTCCGTCCACGTGTAGATGGTGTTGCCCTGCGGCGGCTGGATGAAGGCCTTGTCGATACGGCGCGGCTTGCCGTTGATCATGTACGGGCCGTCCATCATTTCGAGCAGGCGCTCGCCGGTAAAGGGGTCGCCGTCGTGCCACCACGCGAGGTCCACCAGGTCGGTGGGGTAGCAGCTGATGTCGATGATCATCGTTGGATCTCCTGATGACTGGGAGGAAGCGCGTGATGGCTTCCCGGTGAGGGCAGGCACGTCCTGCAGCGCGGCGCTCTTTGCTAGGCGTGTGCCTTCCCTCGCCGGATCGCGTGATGCCGGATGCGTGCTGCTTGGGGCGCAGTATCGGAGTCAGGGCCGGGGTCGGCCAATACATTTGGCGGCGGTCTTGATACGTTGCCGATATCGGCAAGTCGGTCGGAAGGCGGCGGGCGCTCAGGCGCCCAGCGTGTCGCGCGTTGCTGCACTGCGTTCACCACCGCCTGCGCGCGCTCACCCTGGCCGCGCTGCCAGACGGCATACAGGTTGTAGTGCGCCGGGATGGCCACGTCGGTCAGCCGCACGAGGCGCCCGTGTTGCAGTGCATCGGCCGCCAGCAGCCCACGCACCAGCGCCACGCCGACGCCGGCTTCGGCGGCAGCGAGCATGTTGGCGGCGTTGTCGAATGCGGCCACCACGGCGGGCTCCAGCGGCTCCAGCGCGGCGGCGTCCAGCCACGGAATCCACGAGCGCCGCGTGTAGCCCAGCAGCGGCAGCGCCATCGCAGCCGACGGCGCCAGCGGCGCCTGCACGCCATGCCGCTCCAGCAGCGCGGGCGCCGCCACGGCGGTGACGTGGTCGCCACAGACGAGCGCCATCTCGCAGTCATCCCATTCGCCATAGCCGTAGCGCAGCGAGACATCCACGCGCTCGAACGAGGGCCGCTCGCCGCGCGGGGTCGACAGGAACATCACCTGGTAGCCAGGCAGCGCCGCGAGCAATTGCGGCAGCCGCGCATTGAGCCAGCCCTGCGCCAGTTCGCTGTCGACATCGACGATGAGCGTTTGCGGCACGTGCCGGTTGCGCACCGAAGACAGCGCCCGGTCCACCTGACCAAAGCCGTCGGTCAGCATGCTGGCAAAGAGCTGGCCCGCATCGGTCAGGACGATGCCGCCCGCTTCGCGCACGAACAGCGGCTGGCCGATGAATTCCTCCAGCGAACGGATCTGCTGGCTGATCGCGCTGTGCGTCAGGTCCAGTTGCTGCGCGGCCTTGGTAAAGCTGCCGGTGCGCGCCGCCTGCAGGAAGGCATGCATCGACTGGATCGACGGATAACGCTTGTACATGGCGGCGGTGGGTGAGCTGTTAGTTCGACTTACACGGGCTGGCAGAAATCGTCGCTGGCGGGTTGCCCGTGCGCGGCTTCATATTGCAGCCAGGCGCGGCCGCACAAGACGGCCCGATTCTGGAGGAGACAATGATGACCGAGATTATGGTCAATGGCGCGCCCCATGCGCTGGATGACGCCGATGCCGACATGCCCCTGCTGTGGGTGCTGCGCGATCGGCTGAAGCTGACGGGCACCAAGTTTGGCTGCGGCGGCGGCTTTTGCGGGGCCTGCACCGTCCATCTGGATGGCGCACCGATCCGCGCGTGCATCACGCCGGCGTCGGCCGCGGCCGGGCACAGCGTGACCACCATCGAAGGCCTGTCGAAAGACGGCACGCACCCGCTGCAACGCGCCTGGGTGGCCGAAGACGTGCCGCAATGCGGCTACTGCCAGTCGGGGCAGATCATGTCGGCCGCTGCCTTGTTGGCGGCAGGCACGCCCGTCAACGACGAGGCCATCACGAATGCCATGGCCGGCAACATCTGCCGCTGCGGCACCTACGGGCGCATCCGCCAGGCCATCAAGCGCGCCGCCGACGAGCGAGGCAAGGCATGAACGCGCCGCGTGACTTGCATGCACCGTCGCGCCGCCGCTTCCTGCAGCAGAGCGCGCTGCTGACGGCGGGGCTGTCGGTCGGCTTTCGCTTGCCCGATGCACTGGCCGCCGGCAAGGATGGCGCCGCGGGGGAATTCGAACCCAATGCGTGGGTCCGCGTGTTGGCCGACAACACCGTCAAGATCGTCGTCCACAAGCACGATTCGGGCACCGGCACGCAAACCGCGCTGGCCGCCTGCGTGGCCGAAGAGCTGGACGTGGACCCGATGCGCATTGCCGTCGTCACGCCGGAAGATCCGTTCTTCCAGGACTACATTCATCCGGTCTGGAAGGTGTATTCCACCGGCGGCAGCACCAGCGTGTCGCTCGAATATGCGCGCCTGCGGCAAGCCGGCGCCACGGCGCGCGCGATGCTCATCAGCGCGGCGGCGCAACGTTGGGGCGTGCCCGTGGCCGCATGCAGCACCGCCGACGGCACCGTCATCTGCAATGCCGACGGCCGCAAGGCCACCTACGGCGAACTGGCCGATGCGGCGGGCCGTCTGCCTGCACCTGCCAACGTGACGTTGAAGGATCCGGCGGACTTCAAGTACATCGGCAAGCTCAGGCATAAGCGTGATGCGCTGGCCAAGACGACGGGCCGGTTCCAGTACGGCATCGATGTGTCGTTGCCGGGCATGCTGGTGGCGGTCGTGCAGCGGGCGCCGATGCCGGGTGCACGCGTGCGCCGCATCGACAGCGCCGAGGCGTTGAAGGTGCGCGGCGTGCGCCAGGTCATGACCATCCCGATGCGCGCCGATGTGCTGGGCGGTAACCAGGAAGGCGTGGCCGTGCTGGCCGACGACTACTGGGCCGCCAACAAGGGCCGCGCGGCCCTCAAGGTCGAGTGGGACGACAGCGCCTTCGCCGATTTCGACAGCGGCCATGTCGCGCAGCACCAGGCCGCATGGCTTGCCAGCGGCAAGGCGCGCGTGGTGCACACCGTGCAGACCGGCAACACGGACGTGGCGATGGCCCATGGCGCCAAGCGCATCGACGCGGCGTATCGCATGCCGTACAAGCAGCAGAATCCGCTGGAACCCGTCAACATCACCGCGTGGTTCAAAGGCGGCGCCATTCAATACTGGGGTGGCATCCAGGTGCCATCCACCGCGATGGAAGCTGCCGAGGTGATCTGCGGCGTGCCGCGCGACAAGGTGGTGCTGCACGAGATGGTGTCGGGCGGCAGCTTTGGCGCGCGCGAGAAGTACTGGCTGTTCGAAGTCAGCTACCTTGCCAAAAAGACGGGCGTGCCCGTCAAGCTGATGAACAGCCGCGAAGACGAGATGCGCGCGCTGTACGGCCACCCCGCCACGTATCACCGCCTCGAAGGCGCGCTTGATGCGCAAGGCCGGCTCGATGCGCTGTGCGTCCGCGCGGTGTCGCCCGCATCGCCCGAGCAGTGGGAGCCGGGCTACTTCGACCGCCCCGATCGCATGGACTACAGCACCACCGAGGCCCTCTCGAAGTGGGATTTTCCATACCGCGCCAACCACATGGACATCGGCTGGGTGCGGCACGAAACGGGCATCCCGACGGGCTGGTACCGCGCCGTCAGCTTCATCCCCAACGTCTTCGCCACCGAGAGCTTCATCGATGAACTCGCTGTGGCGGCCAGGCGCGATCCGGTTGATTTCCGCGTCGCTCACATGGCCGACCGGCCCCGGCATGTCGACGTGCTGCGCGCCGCCGCACAGCGTGCGGGGTGGGGAAACATGGCGCACGGCCACGCACTGGGCGTGGCCACGCATCAGGCGTATGACAGCTACATCGCCGTGGTGGCGCAGGTGGCGCGCAAGGACGGCCGCGTCGTCGTCCAAAAGCTCACCTGCGTGGCCGACGTTGGCCTGGCGGTCTCGCGCACCGGCGTGGAGGAGCAGCTGTACGGCGGCCTGATGTGGGGCCTCGGCCATGCGCTGTTCGATCGCATCGACATCCAGGGCGGCGCGGTGCAGCAGAGCAACTTCCACGACTACCCCGTGATGCGCATGTCGGACATGCCCGCCATCGACATCGTCATCATCGATGGCAACCGCGACAAGCCGGGTGGTGTGGGCGAGCTGGCCAACCCGCCCGTGGCGCCCGCCATTGCCAATGCCATCTTCCGGTTGACCGGCAAGCGCCAGCGCGAGACGCCGTTCAACTTCGACCTGAAGCGTAGCGCATACCGTGGACATCCGCCTGCTGCGTTATTTCTCGGTGCTGGCCGACGAGCTGCACTTCGGCCGGGCGGCGGCGCGCCTGTTCATGTCGCAGCCGCCGCTAAGCCAGCAGATCCGGCTGCTGGAAGACGAGATCGGCACGCCGCTGTTTGTGCGCAGTCACCACCGCGTCGAACTGACGGCCGCCGGACGCACGCTTAAGGAGCAGGCGCCGCTGGTGTTTGCCCAGCTCAACCGCGCGCTGGATCTCACCCGGCAGGCGGGCCGCGGCCAGGTGGGCGAGTTGGAAATCGGCATGATCAGCTCGGTGATGGTGGGGCTGCTGCCCGAAGCGCTACGCCAGTTTCGCGAGCGCTACCCCGGCGTTGAATGGCGCCTGCAGGAGATGACGCCCGCCGCGCAGGTGGCCGCGCTCAAGGAGCGCCGCATCGATGCATGCATCTTCCGCCTGGGGCAGGAAGACCCCGCCGTGCGCAGCGAACTGCTGCAGCACGAGCCGATCGTGATGGCACTGCCGGCCACACACCGTCTGGCCGGGCACACCAGCCTGGCCCTCGGTGACTTTGCCGGCGAGCCGTTTGTTGCGTTCGAATCCAAGCGATCGCGCTTTGCCGATCACCTGCTGCATCTGTGCATCCAGGCTGGCTTTGCGCCGCTCGTGCGCCAACAGGTGACCGAAGTGCAGACGCTGTTGGCGCTGGTGAGCGCGGGCTTTGGTGTGGCGCTGCTGCCGGGCTCGACGGCGAACCTGGCGCCGCCCGGTGTGGTCTTCCGCCCGCTGGAGCCGGCGCTGCCTGCTGTGCCGCTGTACGTCCACTATCGTGTGGACGATCACTCGCCGGTGCTCAAGGCGTTTCTGGAGATGCTGCGGGAAGTGAGCGGCACGGCCGGACGCCGTGGCCGCGCAGCCTCAGCCTGCGCTGGCCAGTCGATAGTCCGTTGGCCGCATGCCCGTCCATTTGCGGAAGGCGCGGTGAAAGGCGCTCGGTTCGGCAAAGCCGACCGCGACGGCAATGTCGGCGATGGTGCGGCGCGTGTCCTGCAACTGGCCGATGGCAATGTCGCGTCGCAGGTCGTCCTTGATCGACTGATACGTGGCCTTCCAGCTTCAGGCGCCGCCGCATGGTGGCCTCGGCCACGTTCAGCTTGAGCGCCATTGCGTCCGACGCGGGCCAGCTGGCCACGGGCAGATTGCGCAGCGTCTTGCGTACGCGCGCGGCGAAGGAATCCGGGTTGCGGTACTTGACGATGAAGTTGCCCGGCGCATCGCGCAGAAACGTCTTGCTGGACGCCGCCGTCTGAATGACCGGCAGGTCAAGAAAATCGGGCGACAGGTCGACGTACGACGCATCGTGCTTGAACGCCATGTCGTCGCAGAACATCAGGCGGTATTCCTGCGCGTCCTGTGGCGCCGCACAACGGAAGCGCGCGGCAATGAACGGAATACGCCGCCCCACGAGCCAGCACACCAGGCCGTAGACCATGATGAGCCACGTGGCGTAGGTGAACATGGGCGGCACCCGCGTGCCCTTGCGGTGCACAAAGACGAGACGCACACGCTGATCGTCTTCTTCAACGCGCACATGCAGGTCATCCAGCACCAGCCGCAGAAAACCGACGGCCCGCGCCAGCGCCTGCCGGCCGGTGCGCGCAGTGAGCGCGGCCTGCGTCATCGCTACGAAGCTGCCCCAGCGCATGGGGTGCGCATCCTGCCCGAAGAACTCATCGTCCATGGCTTGCGCAATGCCGGCCCACAGCGCGCCGTACTGCGCCGATGACACACGGCTGCGCGGCTGCGCCAGCATCTGCGGCGTGATGCCCCCGGCGGCCATGATGGGCTGCATGTCCACACCATGCGCGCGCGCACGCATCACGGCCTCGTTGACGAGGCTGACAGAGACGGTTCCTTTTTCGTTGTTTTTCATCGGTATGGCAAATCCGCTCACGCAAGTTGATCGTGACGGGCATCGAAGCCGCCCAGCCGCGTGCCTACACTTTTTCCCCATCGAACCCGAGCGCCGCGGGCTGCACAGTGTAAGGCGCCTGCACAGGCAGCGTCACGCGGCACCGGTCAGCCAACAAGCAAGAGCCAAGCGATGGACGACTTCTATACCGAAGAGCAGCGGATGATCCACGACGCTGCGCGCGACTTTGCCACCGAGCGCCTGGCGCCCAACGCCGCACAGTGGGACCGTGACGGCGCCCTGCCCGACGAGGTGGTGCGCGAGATGGGCGAGCTGGGCCTGCTCGGCATGATCGTGCCGGCGGAGTGGGGCGGTTCGTACACCGACTACGTGGCCTATGCGCTCGCGCTGGAAGAGGTGGCCGCCGGTTGCGCTGCCAGCGCGACGATGATGAGCGTGCACAACTCGGTCGGCTGCGGCCCGATCCTCAAGTTCGGCACCGAGGCACAGAAGGCGCGCTACCTGCCGGACCTGGCCACCGGCCGCGCGATTGGCGCGTTCTGCCTGACCGAGCCGCATGCCGGCTCCGAGGCCAATAACCTGCGCACGCGTGCGGTGCTGCGCGACGGCAAGTGGGTGCTCAACGGCAACAAGCAGTTCGTGACCAACGGCGCGCGCGCAGACATCGCGATCGTGTTTGCCGTGACGGACCCTGAGGCTGGCAAGCGCGGCATCTCGGCCTTCATCGTGCCGACGGACACGCCGGGCTTTCACGTTGGGCGGCCCGAACACAAGCTCGGCATTCGCGCGTCGGACACCTGCCCGATCACGCTGGAAGACTGCGCCGTGCCCGAAGAGAACCTGCTGGGCGAGCGTGGCGAGGGCCTGAAGATCGCGTTGTCGAACCTGGAAGGTGGGCGCATCGGCATTGCCGCGCAGGCCGTGGGCATTGCGCGCGCCGCGTTCGATGCGGCACGCAACTACGCGAATGAGCGCATCCAGTTTGGCAAGGCGCTGCGCGAGCATCAGACCATCGCCAACATGCTGGCCGACATGGCCACGCGCCTGAATGCGGCGCGCTTGCTTGTTCACCACGCGGCGCGCCTGCGCAGCGCAGACAAGCCGTGCTTGTCGGAAGCCTCGCAGGCCAAGCTCTACGCATCGGAACTGGCGGAAGAAATCTGCTCCAACGCCATCCAGATCCACGGCGGCTACGGCTATCTGGCCGACTACGCCGTCGAGCGCCACTACCGCGATGCACGCATCACCCAGATCTACGAAGGCACCAGCGAAGTCCAGCGGATGGTGATCGCGCGGCACGTTTAGCACGCACCGCGCACATCGACCGCATACGAAAGAGCGCAAACGCGCCGACCAGGAGACGACGATGAACGAAGCGGTATCTGCAGCACAGGGTTTTGTGGAAGCGCGCGATTTTCTGCTGCGCCATCGCACCGACTACGACCGCGCGTATCGCGAGTTTGCGTGGCCAAAGCTGGACACGTTCAACTGGGCGCTCGACTACTTCGACGTGATGGCGCGCGGCAACGACAACCCGGCGCTGTGGATCGTCGATGACCCGCAAAGCGGCGGGTTGAAGCTCTCGTTTGCGCAGATGTCGGAGCGCTCGTCGCGCATGGCGAACTTCCTGCGCGGGCTTGGCATCGTGCGGGGTGACCGTCTGCTGCTGATGCTGCCGAACCGCGTCGAACTGTGGGACGTGATGCTCGCGGCAATGAAGCTCGGTGCGGTGGTGCTGCCGGCCACGACGCAGCTTTCGCCGGATGACGTGCGCGACCGCGTTGAACTGGGCGGCGCGAACTGCGTGGTTGTCGACGCGGCGGAGTTGCACAAGTTCGACAGTGTGGATGCAAGCGTCAAGCGCATCGCCGTGGGCGCGCAGCGCGATGGCTGGATCGACCTGGCAGCAGCCTACGATGCGCCCGCGCAGTTCGTGGCCGACGGGCCGACCAAGGCGACCGACCCATTGCTGCTGTACTTCACCTCGGGCACCACGTCCAAGCCGAAGCTGGTCGAACACACGCACCAGAGCTATCCGGTCGGCCACCTGTCGACCATGTACTGGATCGGCCTGCAACCCGGCGACATCCACTGGAACATCAGCTCACCCGGCTGGGCGAAACATGCGTGGAGCTGTTTCTTTGCTCCATGGAATGCGCAGGCCTGCGTGTTTGTCTACAACTACGCCCGCTTCGTGCCGAAGGACACGCTGGACGTGCTGGTGCGCTTCAACGTGACCACGCTGTGCGCGCCGCCCACCGTGTGGCGCATGCTGGTGCAGGAGCCGCTGGCCTCATACGCCGTCAAACTGCGCGAGATCGTCGGTGCGGGCGAGCCGCTGAACCCCGAGATCATCGAGCGCGTGCGCAGCGCCTGGGGCGTGACCATTCGCGACGGCTTCGGCCAGACCGAGACCACCTGCCAGATCGGCAACACGCCGGGCCAGCCGGTCGTGCCGGGCTCCGTCGGGCGCCCGCTGCCCGGCTACCGCGTGGAGCTGGTCGACCACGACGATCAGCCCGCCAGTGAAGGCGAGATCGTGCTGCCGCTGTCGCACCGTCCGCTCGGCCTGATGCAGGGCTACGCCAACAACGCCAAAGCCACGGGCGAGGCGATGCGCAACGGCTACTACCACACGTCTGATGTGGCGATGCGCCGCGACGACGGCTACTTCGTCTACGTGGGCCGCACCGACGACGTATTCAAATCGTCCGACTATCGACTGAGCCCCTTCGAGCTGGAAAGCGTGCTGATCGAGCACGAGGCCATTGCCGAGGCCGCCGTGGTGCCCAGTTCCGATCCGCTGCGGCTGTCCGTGCCCAAGGCGTTCGTGACGGTGCGCCAGGGCTACGAAGCCGGCCCCGAACTCGCGCGCGCCGTGTTCCTCTTCTCGCGCGAAAAGCTCGCCCCCTACAAGCGCATCCGTCGCCTGCAGTTCAGCGAGCTGCCTAAGACCATCTCCGGAAAGATCCGCCGCGTTGAACTGCGCCGCATCGAACTTGAACGCACCCCCAACCCGCCCGCCTGCCCGGCGAGTACTGGGAAGAAGACTTCGCCTGATTTGCACATCCCGCATTGACCCCGCTACCGCAACCGACACCGATTCGCCAGGAGACACTCATGAGCGCCGTTGCTTCCCTTGCTTCCGCCAAGCCTGCTGCACAGCAGGACACCCCGCCCACCGTCAAGCTGCTAATTGGCGGCGAGTTTGTCGAATCGCAGTCGAAGGAATGGCGCGATATCGTCAACCCCGCCACGCAGGAAGTGCTGGCGCGCGTGCCGTTTGCCACGGCCGGCGAAGTGGATGCAGCCATCCGCTCCGCACATGCCGCGTTTGCCACGTGGAAGAACACGCCGGTCGGCGCGCGCGTGCGCATCATGCTGAAGTTCCAGGCGCTGATTCGCGAGCACTCGCCGCGCATCGCCCGCACGCTGACGGCCGAGCAGGGCAAGACGCTGCCCGATGCAGAAGGCGACATCTTCCGCGGGCTGGAGGTGGTGGAGCACGCGTGCTCGGTGGGCTCGTTGCAGCAGGGCGAATTTCTGGAGAACGTGGCCGGCGCGGTCGACACCTACACGCTGCGCCAGCCGATTGGCGTGTGCGCTGGCATCACGCCGTTCAACTTCCCGGCCATGATTCCGCTGTGGATGTTTCCGATGGCGATCGTGTGCGGCAACACGTTCGTGCTCAAGCCGTCGGAGCAGGATCCGCTGTCGACCATGCAGCTGGTTGAACTGGCGCTCGAGGCCGGCGTGCCGCCGGGCGTGCTGAACGTCGTGCACGGCGGCAAGGACGTGGTGGATGCGCTGTGCACGCACGAACATGTGAAGGCGATTTCGTTTGTCGGGTCCACCGCGGTCGGCACGCATGTCTATCGCCTCGGCAGCGAGCACGGCAAGCGCGTGCAATCGATGATGGGCGCGAAGAACCACGCCGTGGTGCTGCCCGATGCGAATCGCGAGCAGGCCATCAATGCGCTGGTGGGTGCGGCCTTCGGCGCGGCGGGGCAACGCTGCATGGCGACCTCAGTCGTCGTGCTGGTGGGCGCCGCGCAGCAGTGGGTGCCGGACCTGATCGCCAAGGCAAAAACGCTCAAGGTGAATGCCGGTGTGGAGACGGGTACCGATGTCGGCCCCGTTGTCTCGCGTGCCGCCAAGCAACGCATTCTCGGCCTGATCGAATCGGGCGTGCAGCAGGGCGCGACGCTCGCACTCGACGGCCGCAATGTGCGCGTCGCCGGTTACGAAGACGGCAACTTCATCGGCCCCACGGTCTTTACCGACGTGAAGACCGACATGGACATCTACACCAACGAAATCTTCGGGCCCGTGCTGCTGGTGCTGACGGCGCCCACGCTGGACGATGCGATTGCGCTGGTCAATGCCAACCCGTTCGGCAACGGCGTGGGCCTGTTCACGCAGAGCGGTGCGGCGGCGCGCAAGTTCCAAAGCGAGATCGACGTTGGGCAGGTCGGTATCAACATTCCCATTCCGGTGCCCGTGCCGTACTTCAGCTTTACCGGCTCGCGCGGCTCCAAGCTGGGTGATCTGGGCCCGTACGGCAAGCAGGTCGTGCAGTTCTATACGCAAACGAAGACGGTCACGGCGCGCTGGTTTGACGACGCGGTCGATGCCGGCGGCGTGAATACCACCATCAGCCTGCGCTGATCGCACCGGGAGCGTTGTCATGAAAATCGCATTCATCGGCCTGGGCAACATGGGCGCCCCGATGGCGCGCAACCTGCTCAAGGCGGGCCACGCGCTGACCGTCTTTGATCTGAATACGCAGGCCGTGGGCGCGCTGGTGGAAGCCGGTGCCATGGCCGCCGCGTCTCCCAAAGACGCTGCGACAGGCGCGGAAACCGTGATCACCATGCTGCCCGCCGCCGCGCATGTACGCCACGTGCTGACGGCGGAAGACGGCGTGCTGGCGGGCATTGCCAAGGGCGTGCCCATCATCGATTCGAGCACCATCGACCCGGCCAGCGTGAAGGCGTTTGCCGCGCTGGCGGCCGAGCACGGCAACACCTTTGTCGATGCGCCGGTCTCGGGCGGCACGGGCGGCGCGGCGGCCGGCACGCTGACGTTCATGGTGGGCGGCACCGCACAGGCGTTCGAGCAGGTGCGTCCGGTGCTGTCCGCCATGGGCAAGAACCTCGTGCATTGCGGCGACACCGGCGCGGGCCAGGGCGCGAAGATCTGCAACAACCTCGTGCTCGGCATCACCATGGCCGGCGTGGCCGAAGCCATGTCGCTGGGCGAGGCGCTGGGCATCGACCCGAAGGTGCTGGGCGGCATCATCAACACGTCGACGGGCCGGTGCTGGAGTTCAGACACCTACAACCCGTTCCCGGGCGTGATAGAGACCGCGCCGTCGTCGCGCGGCTACACGGGCGGCTTTGGCACCGACCTGATGCTCAAGGATCTGGGCCTGGCCGGTGACGCAGCAAAGTCCGTCCGTCAGCCGGTCTACCTGGGCGCGTTGGCGCAGCAGCTCTATCAAACGGTGAGCAGCAAGGGCGATGGCAAGCTGGATTTCTCCGCCGTCATCAAGCTGTATCGGAAAGACGGAGCGGCGTGATGATCGAACTGGAAACGCTGCATGAGGGCACCGTTGCGGTGCTGACGCTCAAGCGTCCGCCGGCCAACGCGTTCACCCCGGAAGGTCTGCTGCAGCTGCAAGGCACCGTCGAGCGATTGAACGCCGATGCACGCGTGCGCGCCATCGTCGTCACCGGCGACGGGCCGAAGTTCTTCAGCGCGGGCGCCGACCTCAACACCTTTGCCGATGGCGATCGCGATGTCGCGCGCGAGGCCGCTGCACGTTTCGGTGCCGCGTTCGAGGCGCTGCAGAATGCGCGCCCGGTGGTGATCGCGGCCATCAACGGCTTTGCGATGGGCGGTGGCCTGGAGTGCGCGCTGGCATGCGACATCCGCATCGCCGAGGCCCATGCCAAGCTGGCCGTGCCGGAGACGGCCGTCGGCCTGCTGTGCTGCGGTTGCGGCACGCAGACGCTGCCCTGGCTCGTGGGTGAAGGCTGGGCCAAGCGCATGATCCTGACCGGCGAGCGCGTCGATGCGCAGACCGCCCTGCGCATCGGCCTGGTGGAAGAGGTGGTGGAAACGGGCGCTGCACGCGAAGCCGCCATCGCCATGGCGCTGCGTGTAACGACGTTGAGCCCGCAGGCCGTCACCTTCAGCAAGCAGCTCATCCATCAGGCGCGCAATGGCGTGCCGCGCAGCGCGGCGCTGGCCGTGGAGCGCGAGCGCTTTGTCGATCTGTTCGACCACCCGGACCAGCGCGAAGGCGTGAACGCCTTCCTTGAGAAGCGCGCGCCGCGCTGGCATTCCACACACGAATCGGAGACGCTGCAATGAGTGCCGTCCAACTGCAGGCGGCGCCGCCCGAGGCCGCCGCTGCCGAGCCCGAGGTGTTGATGCGCGTGGTGAACCGCGTGGCCGTCATCACCTTGAACCGGCCGTCTGCGCTGAATGCGCTGTCGCACGGCATGGTGCGCCAACTGGCGACGCTGCTGGAGCAATGCCGACATGACGACGGCATCGCCGCGCTGGTACTGCGCGGCGCGGGCCAGAAAGGTTTCTGCGCCGGCGGCGATGTCCGCGCGCTCTATCAGCTTGCGCAACAGGGCCGCATGGACGGCGACGACGGCTGGCTGCAATTCTTCGTCGACGAATACCGGCTCGACTACGCGCTGCACCAGTTCCCGAAGCCCATTGTTGCGCTGATGGACGGCATCACCATGGGCGGCGGCATGGGCCTTGGGCAAGCCGCAAGGCTGCGTGTCGTGACCGAGCGGACGAAGATGGCGATGCCCGAAACGCGCATCGGTTTTCTGCCCGACGTGGGCGCCACGCGCTTTCTGAGCGTGATGTCGCCGGAGCTTGAGTTGTATGTCGGTCTGACGGGCGTGACGCTGACCGGTGCCGACGCGCTGCATTGCCACTTGGCCGATGTGTGCGTGCCTGCCGAATGGCTTGCCTCGTTCGAAGACCGGCTGCAGCGCATGCCGCACGATGGCGACCTCATGCAAGCGCTGCGCCGCGTGTTCGAGCCGCCGTGCAACGTCGTTCCGCACGCGCCGCTGGCGCAGGCGATGCCATGGGTGCTGCGCTATTTCGATCGGCGTTCTTCGGTCGATCGCATTGTGGCCACGTTGCGAGAGAGCCTGGAGCGCGAATCGGCACGCGAGCCGCGCCAGTGGCTGCAAGCGACGCTTGACGCCATGACCACGCATTCGCCGACGATGTTGCATGTCACGCGCGAAGCGTTGCTGCGTGGCCGGCAGTTGTCGCTGGCGGAATGCTTCCAAATGGAACTGGGCATCGTCGCGCGCGGGATCCAGGAAGGCGATTTCTGCGAAGGCGTGCGCGCGCATCTGGTGGACAAGGATCACCGTCCTGGCTGGGCGCCCGCTACGCTGCCGCAGGTGCGACCTGAGCGGGTGAGGCATTTTCTGGCGTCGCCCTGGCGGGCGGAGGTGCATCCGTTGGCGGGGCTTGGTTGAGTCGAGGGGAGTGGCGCATGGGCGGCACGCGCTGCGCTGGAGGCGGCGCATTCAGTTGCAGGCGCGTACGCAGATGGGATTGAAGCCTGGTTGAATTCTCCGCCTGCCAACCCGCATGGCAGCTCGGCTTCGGTGCCCGGCGTCAGATGGTTGTCACAATCGCGGTGCTAACTGGACGGATGTTTTGCCACCCCAGGAGGCTCCCATGGCGACATCCGTCGATTCATTCCAGGTGAAGGTGTATCAGGGTGACAGCGCCGTGCTGTTCGCCTTTGATGTGGCCGATGCCGATCGCGCCGATCTGGCCGGTTTTGCCATCCAGTGCACGCCGCAGGGCGGGGCGCCTTACTGGGTGCCCAACCGGCTCACCTTCGACACGCCCATCCACGCAGATGCGCCGTTGAAGGCTGGCAACTATGCCGATTCCGTCGACGCGCCGTTTCAGTCGTTCCACTGGGTCCACTTTCCGCCGCATGCCGCCGCGCACCTGACTTACACGGTGCACGCGCGCTACTTTGTGTCGACGCACCCTGTGCAACTGGAGACGCGCGCCAAGCGCACCGCCACCGTCACGCTGCAGCAGCCGATGAGCGATTGGGCCACCGTGGGCATGGTGCGCGGGTATGTGTCGTCGCAGGCGTTCATCGATCACTACGGCGGCAACACGGCGCTGGCGCCGGACAAGCGCGCGCAGACAAAATCGCCGCTGCTGTATGACACGCAGCCGTATCAGAACAAGTACGCCTACCTGGGCGCCACGGGCCGCCGTCTCATCATCGATCTGCTGAACCACTGCCACGCGTCCGAGGGTTACGGCATCGACGTGCTGGCCTATGACCTGGATGAGCCTGACATCATCCGTGCGATTGCGTGGCTTGCGCAGAACGGTCGCAAGGTCCGCGTGATTCAGGACAACTACGTCGGCAACGGCGCCAGCCCGACGGGCCACGGCACCGACAACGCGTTTGAGACGCAAGCGACTGACTACTTCAGGCAAGCCGGCGCGGATGTCCGCCGCACGCACTTGGCGCGGTTCCAGCACCACAAGGCCATCTTGCTGCGTGATGCGGCCGGCAAGCCGGTGCGCGTGCTGGCCGGTTCTGCCAACTTCTCGCTGCGCGGCTTGTATGTGCAGGCCAACAGCGTGCTCGTGTTCGAGCAAGACGCCGCGCAGCTGTATGCGCAGGTATTCGAGCGTCTGTGGGGATGGATCGGCCAATACGGCGAAGACGCTGCCGGCAGCCGCAAGGTGGCCGCAGCCTTCCGCGCCGATGCGCTGGCGGCCAGCTGGCAGGCGGTGCCGCAAGGCAGCACGCCGCGTGCGCGCTTCGGCTTCTCGCCGCATCAGACCGATGCGTTGCTGACGGAGGCGGCTGACCGCGTGAAGGGCGCGCTGTCGTCCGTGCTGTTTGCGGTGATGGCCACCGATGGCGGCGGCGAGATGCTGACCACGCTCGAACAGGTGGTGCCGCACAAGGCTGGGCTGCTCTCGCTGGGCGTGATCGACAAGCAGGGTGGTGTCGACGCCTTTGCGCCGGGCCGCGATGTACCGTCGCAAACCGTGTCGTTCGCGTATTTGAAGGACGACGCGCCTGCGCCGTTCAAGCAGGAAGTGGATGCCGGCGCCGGCCAGCACATCCACCACAAGTTTGTCGTATGCGATTTCAATGGCGATGAGCCGGTGGTGTTCTGCGGCTCGTCCAACCTGTCAAAGGGCGGCGAAGAGCAGAACGGCGACAGCCTGATCGCCATCTACGACCCGGCCATCGTCACGGCCTATGCGATCGAGGCCATCCGGCTGTTCGACCACTACCGCTTCCGCGCGGGGGAGTCGAAGGCCACGGCCGACAAGCCGCTGGTGTTGAAGCCGACCGGCGCGTGGGCCGACCCGTACTACGATCCGCAAAACATCAAGTTCACGGAGCGCACGCTGTTCGCCAAGTCGGGCACAGCGCAGGAGGCGGTGGTCGCGTGACCGATGCCGGCGGCGGTGCGTGCAGCCTTAAACGCGTCGCTGCCGGTCGCCCCACCACGCATCGCGCAGCCGGCGCTTGGCGATCTTTCCGTTGTCGTCGCGCGGCAGTGCTGTGGTGAATTCAATCTGGCGCGGGATCTTGAAGCCGGCAATCTGACCGCGCAGCCATTCGATCACGGCCTCTGCCTGCAGGTCTTCGCGCTCGGTCTGCACCACCGCGACGAGGCGCTCGCCGTATTCGTCGTCGGGTACGCCAAAGACGGCGCAGTCGACCACATCGGGGTGGCGCAGCAGCGCGTGTTCGATCTCGGCCGGGTAGATGTTCACGCCGCCCGAGATGACCATGTCTGATGCGCGGTCGCATACGTACAAGTAGCCGTCCGCATCGAGGTAGCCCATGTCGCCGAGCGTGACGAGGCCATCGCGCTCGGCCTTGCGGCGTGCCTCGTCATTGCCGCGATAGGTGAAATCGGGGTAGGCGGGCTGGTGGCTGTAGATCAGACCGATCTCGCCCGTGTCGCACGGCGTGCCGTCTTCACGCAGGATGCGCACGCGCGCGTCGCACACCGGGCGGCCGGCGCTCCCTGGGCGGGCGGCTGCGTCGCGCGGGTCCATCACCGTGATCATGCCGGTCTCGCTCGACGCATAGGTTTCATAGATGACGGGGCCGAGCCAGTCGATCATCCTGCGCTTGATCTCGGGCGCGCACGGTGCGCCGGTGGACGCCACAAAGCGCAGCGAGGACAGGTCGTAGCGGCTGCGTTCTTCGTCTGTCAACTTGAGCAGGCGCACATACATGATCGGCACGAGGTAGACGGTGTCGATGCGGTAGCGCTCGATCTGCTCGAGCACGCGGAGCGCATCAAAGCGCGCGTTCACCACCAGCAGCTCCGCCATCTGCGCGGCCTGCTGTGCGAAGAGACTCGGCGCGCTGTGATAGAGCGGCGCCGGCACCAGCGCGCGGCAGCCCGGCACGATACCGAACGTGGCCGCCACCACGGCACGTGCCTTCTGCAGATGCGCGTCGAGCTGGTCGAGCGGCACGGCCTGGCGCACCACGCCCTTGGGCCGGCCCGTGGTGCCTGAGGTATAGGCCATGTGCCCGCGCGGCGATACCAGCGGCCCGTCGTATGGCGTCTGCAGCGCCAGCCAGTTGGCATAGCCGTCGGCACGGTCGGTGCCTTCGGCGTCCACGCGCAGCAGCTGCACGTGGGCCGGCAGCAGCGGTTCCACCGCGTCGACGAGGTCGCGATGGCCGATCAATACCTTGGCGCCAGAATCGCGCACGAGAAACTCCACCTCGGCCGGCGTGAAGTGCCAGTTGATCGGGCAGAAGTAGCACCCCGCGATGCGGCAGGCGTGCATCACGTCGATGTAGGCCGGTGCATTGCGCAGCAACACGCCGATCACGTCGCCCTCCTGCACGCCCATGCGGCGCAGACCGCCGGCAAGGGCGGCGCCGCGGGAGAGCAGCGTATCGGCATCGGTGGGGCGATCATCGAAGATCAGGTGGGCGGTCATGCGTGTCTCCTGCGCGGGGTCTCTGGTGGGCGGCTGCTGAATCCATGCAGCATGCCGGATCGAGCCGTATTGAACAATCCACGGTGAATTGCGCACACTGGTGAATGTCATTGGACAACGCACCGCTTGGCAGGGGAGCCAGCCACCGGAATGCTGCGGCACGCCGGAGGCCGAAAAGACCGTCCGGTGTGATGGCAGGGCGGGCTTTTTGCGGGTGGTGCGCGATTGTGCCCGGTTGTGACCACGACGGCCTTCAGGCACAATGCGCAACCCTGTGGAGATGGCATGCCTCCCTTAACCGCCGGCCTGCGGATGACGCGTCCGGCTGATGATGCCTACAAGTTCCTGGACGAAGGAAGTTGTAGGCACACGCCCAAACGACGTTCTGTCGCTCAGGTTTGAGTTCTTCGAATCTGGTCATCATGAAGAAAATGGTTACACGCTCCGAGCCGCTGCTCATGTTCGGGTATCTGCTGCGCTGGCTCTCATTGGGCGCGCTTGTCGGCATGCTGGCGGGCTTGGGCTCCGCGGTATTGCTGCTGGCGCTGGACTGGGCCACCGACACGCGCACCGCCCATCCTTGGCTGCTGTGGTTCCTGCCCGTGGCGGGCCTTGCCGTCGGCTTGCTCTATCACTACACCGGGCGCTCGGTGGAAGGGGGCAACAACCTGCTGATCGACGAGATTCACGACCCGAAGCGCGTCGTGCCCAAGCGCATGGCGCCGCTCATCCTGCTGGGCACCGTTGTCACGCATATTTTTGGTGGGTCGGCGGGGCGTGAGGGCACGGCCGTCCAGATGGGCGGCAGCTTTGCGGACTACCTGACGCGGTTGTTCTCGCTGGTCCCGGCGGACCGGCGCATCTTGCTGATGGCGGGCATCAGTGCGGGTTTCGCGTCGGTGTTCGGCACGCCGCTGGCCGGCGCCGTGTTCGGGCTGGAGGTGCTCGCGATCGGCCGTCTGCGCTATGACGCGATCCTGCCGTGCTTCATCGCGGCCATCGTGGGCGACCTCGTGCCGCCGTTGCTGGGCGTGCACCACACGCCATATGCGATTCCGTTTGTGCCGCATCTCACGCCCATCGCGATCGGCCTGGTCGTGGTGGCGGGCATTGTCTTCGGCTTGGCGGGCATGACGTTCGCGGCGCTCACGCACCGGCTCAGCCGCGTGTTGAAGCATCACATCGCCTTCGGGCCGCTGCGTCCGGTGTTGGGCGGCAGCGTCGTCGTGGCCGCCGCCATGGCACTCGGGACGGACAAATACCTCGGTCTCGGCATTCCCGTCATCGTGGATGCGTTCCACACTCCGCTGCCGGCGTACGACTTTGCCGGCAAGGCGGCTTTCACCATCGTGACGCTGGCGTCCGGTTTCAAGGGCGGCGAGGTCACGCCGCTGTTCTACATCGGCGCCACATTGGGCAATGCGTTGGGTTACGTGTTGCCGCTGCCGTTCCCGCTGCTGGCGGGCCTCGGGTTTGTTGCCGTGTTTGCGGGCGCCGCCAATACGCCCATTGCGTCGACCTTGATGGCGATGGAACTCTTCGGCCCCGAAGTCGGCACGTTTGCCGGCATTGCCTGCGTGGTCAGCTATCTCTTCTCAGGCCACACCGGCATCTATCATGCGCAGCGCATCGGCCATGCGAAGCGCCCTACCGAAGCTGCGCCGGCAGGGCAGGTTCCGGCGGAGTCAGCCGAGCGCCGTTAGCACTGAGATGGGCGCTCGCATTCAGGCAGCGCCTTCACATCGAACGCCGTAGAAGCGTTCGCACAACGCCGCACTTGCGCCGAGTTTGCGCGACAGCTCGGACGCCGCCTGCAACTGCTTCGTGACGACCTCCCCAGAGGTGCGCGCCGCTTCCAGCCGTGAAGCTGCGCCTGACAGCGTCAGCGCGGCCATGAACTTGTCGCCGGAACCGAAGATGGGCGTGGCGAACGCCGCCGTGTGCTGGTCGCGCGCGCCAGAGGTGAACAGCGGTAATTCGGGGGTGCCGTCATACAGCGCTTCACCCAGCCCCCAATAACGCAGCACGTGGCTGATGGCCGTGTCGTCCAGCGGCAGCGACGTGCCGGGCAGGCGGGTCTCGCGCAGGCCTTCGGACGGCTCGGCGCGGAACAGGCACAGCCGCCGGCCGTGATCGACGACGTAGTACGATGCGCTCTCTCGCGTGGCCGCCGCCAGCGCATGCAGCACCGGCTCCACCACGGAAGACAAGTGGAACGACTGCTCGTAGAGCTTGCCGAGATACAGCAGGCGCGGCCCGAGCGAGTACGCACCGGACTCGGAGCGGGTGACATAACTCATGCGCTCCAGCGAGTTCATCAGCCGATACACCGTGGTCTTGTGCATGCCCGATGCTTGCGCCAAGGCCGCGAGTGACAGGGCCTCCGCCCCCGGCTTGAAGCAATCCAGCAAGGCCAGCGCCTTTTCTACTGCGGCAACGCCGTCATTTCCCATTTTCCGACTCCCCGAACTTCGAACGGTGCTATTGTACTGTGTACAACGCTGTTGTATCTAGCGGAAGGGTAAACGCTAGTGGATCGCCCCGCTTGCCGTCGCTATAGTGATTTCACTGAGTACACCACAGTTTTACACAGTAAAACATCAAAGTCTGAGGCAGGTTTTCATGAGTACCCTTTCACACAACACTTCCGCCATCGTTCGCGACATCGAACGCGTTTCGCCCGCGCTGGTCGAGGCGGCTGCCCGCTTCCAGGCGGCCATCCTGGCTGACGTTGCCGGCCGCCGCGGCACCTTGAACTGTCGCGTCAACCGCTCGCGCCGACCATGAAAGTGGCCGGGCCGGCCGTTACGGTGGAGGTGCGCCCCGGTGACAATCTCGCCATCCATGCCGCCCTGGCAGTCGCCAAGCCCGGCGATGTGATCGTGGTGGACGGCAAGGGCGACCAGAGTTGCGCGCTCATCGGCGAGATCATGGCCACGCAGGCGCAGACAACGGGCATCGCCGGGTTTGTCATCGATGGCGCGGTGCGCGATTCGCACGAGCTGGCGCACGGCACGTTCCCGGTTTTCTCTGCCGGCTTGAACCCGTGCGGGCCCACCAAGAGCGTGGCCGGCCGCGTGAACCTCCCCGTGTCCGCCGCCGGCGCAACGGTGCACCCCGGTGACTTGGTGGTGGGCGACGCAGATGGCGTGGTCGTGATCCCGCGTGCCGATGTCGAGCGCATTCTCGTGCTCGCACAGAAAAAGGTGGACGCCGAAGCGGCCCGCATTGCGGCGATCCGCAAGGGCGATACGCGCCCCGGCTGGCTCGAGAAAGAACTGCGCGCGGCGGGCATGCTGGCCGAAGGCGAGGCACTGTAATGAGCACGACTGCAACCAAGCCCGTCCTGCTCGTCACGGCAGCTGACCTGGCGCCGCAAGCAATGGAGATGCTGGGCGATTTCGAAGTCGTGTTTGCCGGCAAGCAGCCCACCGAAGACGACATCGTCGCGCTCTGCGCACGGCACAAGCCGGTGGCGATCATCGTGCGCTACGGCAAGGTCAACGCCCGCATCATGGATGCCGCCGCCGGCAACCTGCAGGTGATCTCAAAGCACGGCAGCGGTATCGACGTCATCGATCAGGATGCTGCCGCGGCGCGTGGCATCGCGGTGCGCGCTGCAGTGGGGGCCAATGCCGCGGCCGTGGCCGAACATGCGTGGGCGCTGATTCTGGCGTGTGCCAAGTCTGTCCCGCACCTCGACGCGCGCATGCGTGCAGGGCATGGGACAAGGCGACGCACAAGTCGGTCGAACTGGATGGCCGCACGCTGGGCGTGGTCGGCCTGGGCGCGATCGGCCGCCGGGCTGCCACGATCGGGCTGGCGTTCGGTATGAATGTCATCGCCTTCGACCCGTACGCCAAGGAGACGCCGGCAGGCGTCAAGCTGGTGAGCCTTGGCGAGTTGTACGCGCAGTCCGATGTGGTGTCGCTGCACTGCCCGTTGACCGCCCAGAACCGCAAGATGCTGAACCGCGACGCGTTCAACTGCTTCAAGCCCGGCGCGATCCTGGTCAACACGGCGCGCGGTGGCCTCATTGACGAAGCCGCGCTGGTGGAAGCGCTGGCCACTGGCCAACTCCGTGCAGCAGGGCTCGACAGCTTCGGTGTGGAGCCGATGACGGTGCCGCATCCGTTCCAGGGTATTGCGAACATCATTCTGTCGCCGCACGTCGGCGGCGTGAGCGACGCGGCCTACGTGAACATGGGCAAGGGCGCGGCGGCCAATGTGCTCGCAGTGATCGAGGAACGTGCCCGCACGGCGGCGTGATGTCCATGTTTTTGCTCTCGCCACCGGCGGTGCGTGAAGCCGAAGTCTTCACGCGCATGCCTGCCAGGTTTCGCAAGCCCGATGTCCAGACGGAATGGGCGCGCGCCAATCGCGGCGGGCAAGCCACCGACTCGTTTCTGGAAGGACCGGTGTGGTGTCCGGACGGCCGCGGCCACGGTCATCTGTATGTGACGGACATCCCGCATGGCCGCGTTTTCCGCATCTCGATGGCGGGCGATTGGGAACTGGTGACCGAATACGACGGCGAGCCCAACGGCATGAAGTTCGTCGACGATGCGCATTTGCTCATCACCGACTACCGCAACGGGCTGATGCTGCTCGACATCAAGCGTGGCGAAGTCACGCCGTATCTTGAACGCCGCAACTCCGAGCGCTTCAAGGGCGTGAACGACCTGACGTTCGACTCGCGCGGCAACCTGTACTTCACCGACCAGGGGCAGACGGGGCTGCAAGACCCGACGGGGCGCGTCTATCGCCTCTCGCCGGAAGGCCGGCTCGACATGCTGCTCGGCAACTGCCCCAGCCCCAACGGGCTTGTGCTGTCGCCCGACGAGAAGGTGCTCTACGTCGCCATGACGCGCGGCAACTGCGTGTGGCGTGTGCCCTTACAGGCCGATGGCTCCGTCAGCAAGGTCGGCCAGTTCTTCACGTCGTACGGCCCGAGCGGCCCGGATGGATTGACGATCGACACGGCGGGGCGGCTGTTCGTGGCCAACCCCGGACTCGGCTGCGCATGGGTGCTGAACCACGTGCGGAGCCGGACATGGTCTTGACCAGCCCCGAAGGTGCATCGCTCACGAACCTGTGCTTCGGTGGCCCGGAAATGAAGACGCTCTTCATGACCGAATCGGTGTCCGGCACGGTGCTCAAGACCGAGATGGACATCGCCGGCCCGCTGCCGCATCGGGCAAAGCAGACAAAAGCCACGACCTAGCCCCAGCTCATCGATACCCGACCCTGAGCGCTCACAGAAGCGCGATGGAGGAGACCATGCAAATGTCCCAGACCTTGAGTGCCACCACGCCAGCGCATGGCGCGGATGTGCGCCCCGCCACCACGCTGCCCGATGCGGATTACCAGGCGAGCGAACGCACGCTGGCCAAGGCGTTCCGCCGCATCCTGCCGTTCATCTTCGCGTGCTATGTGATCAGCTATCTTGATCGCACCAACGTGGGGTTTGCCGCGCTCACCATGAACAAGGACATTGGCCTGACGGCCGAACAGTTCGGGTTCGGGGCGGGGCTGTTCTTCATCGGGTATTTCCTGTTCGAGATCCCGAGCAACCTCATCATGCAGAAGGTGGGCGCGCGCATCTGGATCGCGCGGATCATGATTACGTGGGGCATCTTCTCGATGGCCACGGCGTTTGTGGTCGGGCCCAAGAGTTTTGCGGCGGCGCGCTTTCTGCTGGGTCTTGCCGAAGCAGGCTTCACGCCGGGCATCTACCTCTACTTCACGCACTGGTTTCCGGGCAAGTGGCGCGCCAAGGTAACGGCGGCCTTCCTGGTGGGCATTCCGGTGGCGAACATGATCGGCTCACCCATTTCCGGCGCGCTGCTCGAACTCGGCGGCTGCATGGGCTGCGCAGCTGGCAATGGCTGTTGCTGATCGAAGGGCTGCCGGCCGTGCTGCTGGGCATCGCGTGCCTGTTCGTGCTGGCGGATCGGCCGGAAAAGGCGACATGGCTCACCGGCGATGAGAAGGCCGTACTCGCACGCCGGCTGGCGCTGGAGCAACGCGACATCGCCAGCAAGCACGGCGCGACCCTGCGCGATGCCATGACCAACTGGCGCGTCTTCGTGCTGGCGTTCATCAACTTCTGCGGCATCGTCGGCTCCATCGGCGTGGGCCTCTGGATGCCGCAGATCATCAAGCAGTTTGGCGTCGAGCACACCGTGGTCGGCTGGCTGACGACCATCCCGTATGCGCTGGGTGCGGTGGTCATGCTGTGGTGGGCCCGCACGGCGAACCGCGCGCAGAACCGCGTTCCGTATGGCTGCCGCGCTGGTGGTTGCAGCGGTGGCGCTGGCGGCCAGCACGGCCTTGGATGCACCGGCGCTCAAGCTCGCGGCGCTGTGCGTGACGGTGAGCGGCATCCTGGCGTTCCAGGCCACGTTCTGGGCGATTCCATCCACCTTCCTTACGGGGCGTGCGGCCGCGGGCGGCCTGGCGCTGATCGTTTCCGTCGGCAACCTCGGCGGCTTTGTCGGTCCGTCAATGGTCGGTGCCATCAAGCAGTACTCGCAGGGCTTTACGGCGCCGCTGCTAGCGGTGTCGGCTGTGCTCATCATTGGCGCACTGGCCATCGCCTGGCTGGGCGACCCGGGCGCCGATGCCGGTGAAGCCGCAACACGCTGATCGTGCGATCGCAGTACCTTTCTACCTAGACATTCAAACAGCGCCGCACAGCACCCGACGGCGCCAGGAGACACACATGCAAGTGACCGGCGGTACCGGCGTCACCGAGATCGAGCAGCGGACCCTTCGCAAGGTGGTCTGGCGGCTCGTGCCGTTTCTCATGGTCTGCTATCTGCTGGCCTTCATCGACCGCGGCAACGTGGGCATGGCCTCGCTGCAGATGAACCATGACCTCGGGCTGACGGCCCGTGTGTTCGGTTTCGGCAGCAGCCTCTTTTTCGTGTCGTACTTCTTCTTCGAGGTGCCGAGCAACCTGGCGCTGCAACGCTACGGCGCACGCATCTGGATCGCGCGGATCATGATCACGTGGGGGCTGGTCTCGGCCGCCACCGCGCTGGTGAGCGGCCCGGCCTCGTTCTATGCCTTGCGCTTCCTGCTGGGTGCTGCAGAAGCGGGGTTCTTCCCCGGCGTGCTGCTGTACCTCTCGTACTGGATTCCGGCAACGCACCGTGCGCGCATTGTGGCGACGTTCATGGTTGCAATCCCGGCGGCAAGCTTTATCGGTTCGCCCCTCTCCGCTGCGCTGTTGCAGATGGATGGGTTTGCCGGCCTGCGCGGCTGGCATTGGCTGTTCATCCTCGAGGGCATCCCCACGGTGCTGCTGGGCTTTGCCTGCTTGCGCGTGCTGACCAACCGGCCCGAGGAAGCCAAATGGCTGTCGAACGAAGAGCGCCAGTGGCTCACGAATACGTTGGCCGGTGAAGCGCGTGGGCCGAAGAAGGTTGCGCAGATGCCGCTGGCCAAGCTGTTCTGCAATCGCTACGTGCTCTGCCTCGCGCTGGTGGACGTGTGCGCATCGGCCGCCGGCAGCGCTGTCGGTATGGCAGCCGCAGCTTCTCAAATCGTTCGGGTTGACCGTCATGCAGACGGGGCTGCTGAACTCCGTGCCGTATGCCGTGGCATCGGTGCTGATGGTGCTGTGGGGCCGCCGCTCCGACCGCCTGAAGGAGCGCCGCTGGCACACCGCCATTCCCATGCTGCTGATCGGTCTGGGCCTGTTCGGCACGTCGCTCAGCGGGTCGCTCGTGCCGACCATGGTGATGCTGTGCGCGGTGCTGGTCGGGGCCTATTCGTTCAAGGGGCCGTTCTGGGCGCTGGCCTCCGGCATGCTCTCGAACAGCGCAGCCGCTGCGGGGCTTGCCACCATCAACGCGATTGCCAACCTCATCGGCGGCGGCCTGATGGTGAATGTGTACGGCTGGGTCCAGCAAGCCACGGGCAGCTATGCACTGGCGCTGATGCCGTTGGCCGTGCTGACGCTGGTGAGCGTGACGACGCTGCTGCTGTTGAGCCGTTCCACGCCCGAAGCACAGGTGCTGAACAAGACGGAGACCGCCTGACCATGCGCGCCCTCAACAGAAGGCAGTTCCTGCAGATGGCCGGCGCCGGTGCCGTGGCGGCCGCTGTTCCGGGGCTGGCCGACGCAGAAGAGTTGTGGTCCACCGGCAGCGCCCCGCCGACGTTCAAGCTGCCGGCCGGCGCCGTGGATTGCCACATGCACATCTACGATGACCGATTCCCGAGCGCCCCAGGCACCACGCTGCGGCCGCCCAACGCGAGCATCGAGCAGTACCGCAAGGTGCAGGCGCGTCTGGGCGTGCAGCGCAACGTGGTGGTCACGCCGTCGACGTACGGAACGGACAACCGCTGCACGCTGGATGCGCTCAAGCGTTTCGGGCCAAATGCGCGCGGTGTTGCGGTGGTCGATACGTCCGTGACGGACGCCCAGCTTGCGGAAATGCATGCGGCAGGAGTGCGGGCCATCCGCTTCAACCTCAGCTATCCGGGCGCCACCACCGTCGAGATGCTCGCACCGTTGGCGTCACGCATCGGCGTGCTTGGGTGGCACGTCGAACTGGTCGTGCAAGGCGCCAAGTTGCCCGCGCTGGAGCCGCATCTCCTTGCGCTGCCATGTCCGCTTGTCATCGATCACATTGCGCACGTGCCACAGCCGGGCGGCATGCAATCCGACGCCATGCGCACGGCGCAGCGCCTGGTCGACAAGGGCAACACGTGGGTCACGCTGTCTGGTCCTTACGTCGATTCCAGGACGGTGCGCCCGCTTATGCGGATGTCGAACCCGTGGCCAAGGCCTTCATCAACATGGCGCCCGAGCGGATGCTCTGGGGCACCGACTGGCCGCATCCGACCGAGAAGACGCACAAGCCCGACGATGCCGCGCTGGTCGATACGATGGCCGCGTGGATCAGCCGTGCGGATTGGCAGCAGATGATCTTTGTGGCCAATCCGGTAAAGCTTTACGGCTTTTGAGATCAAGAACTCAATGCGAGTCCAGCGAGGTGCTACCCGCGCTCGACGCCCTGGACGTATTTGCCATCCCTGGAGGTGCGAGACACAGCGCTGCGCGCGCTGATCACGCGTAGGCAGACGGGGCGCGGTGAAGGGAGCGTCCAAGAAGGCTGAGCGCATAACCAAAGACAAAACGGTCGTTCCGCCGTCGATGCGCTGCCCATATGCTCGCCGGACCAACCTTCCGGAGACGCACCATGACGCAGCCGTCCTTGAGCACTGCCCCTGCCTGGAAACTCGACACCGTAGCCGTCCACGGCGGCTACAGCGCGGACCCGACCACCCGCGCGGTGGCCGTGCCGATCTACCAGACCGTTGCGTTCGCGTTTGACGACACGCAGCACGGCGCCGACCTGTTCGACCTGAAGGTGCCGGGCAACATCTACTCGCGCATCATGAACCCGACCAACGACGTGCTGGAAAAGCGCATCGCCGCGCTTGAGGGCGGCATCGGGGCGCTTGCGCTGGCGTCGGGGCAGGCGGCCGTCACGTATGCGATCCAGACCATTGCGGAAGCGGGCGACAACATCGTCTCGGCCAGCACGCTGTACGGCGGAACCTACAACCTGTTCGCGCACACGCTGCCGCTGTCGGGCATCACCACGCGGTTTGCCGATCCGCGCGACCCCGCTTCGTTCGAAGCGCTGATCGACGACCGTACCAAGGCGATCTTTGCCGAGACCGTCGGCAACCCGTTGGGCAACATCACCGACATTGCCGCGCTGGCCGAGATCGCGCACCGCCACGGCGTGCCGCTCATCGTCGACAACACGGTGCCGACCCCGTACCTGACGCGGCCCTTCGAACATGGCGCCGACATCGTCGTGCATTCGCCGACGAAGTACCTGGGCGGCCACGGCACGAGCCTGGGCGGCGCGATCGTCGATTCGGGCAAGTTTCCGTGGGCCAAGCACAAGGCGCGCTTCAAGCGGCTGAACGAGCCGGATGTCAGCTACCACGGTGTCGTCTATACGGAAGCGCTGGGCGACGCGGCGTATATCGGCCGCGCCCGCGTGGTGCCGCTGCGCAACACCGGTGCGGCGCTGTCGCCGTTCAACGCGTTCCTGATCCTGCAGGGCATCGAAACGCTGGGCCTGCGCATCGATCGCATCACGCAGAACGCGGCGCACATCGCCCGGCATCTGCGCGGCCACGCCAAGGTGGAGTGGGTCAACCACGCCAGCCTGGACGACCACCCGGACTACGCGCTCGTGCGCAAATACCTCTCGGGCAAGGCGCCGGGGTTGCTACGTTTGGTGTGAAGGGCGGCTTTGCCGCCGGCGCGCGTTTTCAGGATGCGCTGCAGTTGTTCACGCGGCTGGTGAACATTGGCGACGCCAAATCGCTGGCAACGCATCCGGCCTCGACCACGCACCGGCAGCTGTCGGAAGCCGAACTTGCCAAGGCTGGCGTGCGGCAGGAGACGATCCGGTTATCGATTGGCATCGAGCATATCGACGACCTGCTCGCCGATCTGGATCAGGCGCTGGCGCTGGCCTGATGCCGGGGCGCGGTCAGGCATTCACTGCCGGCCGCGCACCCACCGGAACACCACCGCCAGCACAACCAGAAACGGCACACCCACCACCAGCGTCATCCGGAAATCGGGCATCCACGCGGTGCTGGCGATGATGACGGCCATGGCGATCGCGCCAAGCGCAGTCAGCACCGGAAAGCCCCACATGCGAAAGCGCAGTGCGCGGCCTTCGCGCTGCACCGTGCGCCGGAAGCGCGCGTGTGTGACAAAGATGACGAGCCACGTGAACAGCGCACCGAACATCGCCAGCGACATCATCAGCAGGAATGAGTGACCCGGCAGCACCACGCTCAGCACGGCCGCCAATGCCGCACCGGAGCTGGACACCGCCAGCGCGCGCAGCGGCACGCCGCGTTGGCTCACCGCGCCAAGCGCCCTGGGCGCCTGGCCGCCGCGCGCGAGGCTGAACAGCATGCGCGTCGATACATACAGCTGCGCGTTCATCGACGACAGCGCCGCAGTCAGCACAACGAAGTTCATCACGCCCGCACCCCCGGCAATGCCGAGGATTTCCATCACCCGCACGAAGGGGCTCTTGCCCGTGCCGGCCTGCTGCCAAGGCACGACGGCGAGCATCAGCGCGAGCGTGCACAGGTAGAAGAACACCAGCCGGAACAGCGTCGAGCGGAATGCGCTCGTGGCGGCAGCTTCGGGTTCGCGAGCCTCGCCGGCGGCCACGGCAATCAGCTCGATGCCGAAGAAGCTGAAGATGCTGACCACCGCACCGAACCACACGCCATTCCAGCCGTGCGGCAGGAAGCCGCCCGCGCTCACGTAGTTGTGAAAGCCGATCGGGCCGCCGTCAGGTGCGCGATGGATGGCGTAGCTCGCTACCGCCAGAAACGCGACGATGGCCACCACCTTGATCATCGAGCACCAGTATTCGGCCACGCCAAACACGTCGACGCTGCTGGCATTGATCCACACCAGCACGGCCGAGAACCCCACGATCCACACCCACGCCGGCACACCCGGAAACCAGTACGCCATGTACACCGCCACCGCGGTCACTTCGGCGCCGATCACGAAGACGACGGCCGCCCAATACGCATAGCGCACGAGGAAGCCGGCAAGCGGGCTTACGTAGTGCTCGGCATAGGCGCCGAAAGACCCGGTGGTCGGATGCGCGACCACCATTTCCGCCAGGCAGCCCATGAGCAGCAGGGCAATGAATGCGCCGATGGCGTAGCTGGCAATCACGCCCGGGCCGGCCAGTTGAATGGCCGCGCCGCTGCCCAGGAACAAGCCTGTGCCGATCGCGCTGCCGATGGCGATCATGGTGAGTTGCGCGGAAGAGAGGCGGTGCTGCAGGCCGCCTTCGCGTGCGGCCAGCGCTTCGAAGCTGCCGGTAGCCTTGGTCATGGTGTTGTCCTGGCTTGGGAAAAGGCCGGGATGATACGCCTTCCATGCAAAACGCCCCGCGCGGCGGCGGGGCGTCTTGTGCAGCCGGGCGGTGACGCTCAGCGCGCCACGGGCTTGGCGTACTGGATCGGAACATCCACCGCGCCTGCGGCGCGCCTTCCGGAGCTGTGCCCGCGCGTTCACGGCATCCTGAAACGAAGCAAAGCGCAGGGTGCTGATGTTCAGGTGCCCGTAGTACTCCGCCGATACGGGGGTTGCGGGCAGCTGCTCGGCCTGACGCACGCTGTCGACTGACACCTGCGAGACGACCACCTCGTTGCGGCTCTCGCCCACCACGCCGCGTTCATTGACGACCTGCGTGACGGCTGATCCTGTCGCACCCGCCGCCTTGGTTCGCGTGCCGCTGGAGAGCACCTTGAACGACTGCGATTCGATCTGCACCGTTGGCGCGCTCGCGTACTGGGCCAGCTCTTGCGTGCTGAGGTGTTTGCCCACCGTCAGGTCGGCCGCCTGGCACGCCGACGCCATCGAGAGCAGCGCCGCCAGCGCCACGGTCTTCATAAGAGTTGCATTGATCATGTTGAATGGTCTCCGAACGGGCTCACTTGGCAGCAATCACGCGATATTCCACGGCCAGCGGCGTGGTGAGGGTCACGGTGTGGGTGCCGCCCTGGGGCTGGTACGTCGAGCAGGCATTGGTCGGCACGCCGCTTACGGCATAGACCTCCCGTGCCGGCGGCGTTCTCGCCGTAGAGGCGTAGCTGCCCAGGCCGTACTTGTTCACCGTATCGACGCCGTTGTTGTAATAGCCGTTGTACGGCAGGACAACGCCGACACCGTGCCCGACGGCGACTTCACGAAGAAGCCGACACTACCCACACACACCGAGCCTGATACGCGCAGTTGCAGGGCGTCGACCTTGTCGGTGCCCGACACGTTGAACTGGCCGAGCTTCTGCACCGCGCCGTAATTCAGTTGGTTGACGTTGGCAAACGCGGGCGCGAAATCGGGCACCGACAGCGCTGCCGGCTTGTAGGCGGCGGTCGCCTTGGCCATCTTCACGGCGGCCGATGCGTCGACCAGCCCGAAGCCGTACCACGTTGAATACGCATAGCCGGCGGCGTTGGTCTGCCAGCCGTAGTCCAGGCGTGCGGTGGTCGCGCCGTCGGTGAGCGCGGCGCTGGTATCGCCGGTGGCCGCACCGGTGAGCAAGTCGATCCGCGCGTTGCGACCGTTACGGCTGCCGTAGTCGGCGTCGATCTTGCGGGCTGTCGCACGCAGGATCTCGCGCACATCGCGCCACGTCAGGTTCGGGTTGGCGGCCAGCATCAAGCGACCACGCCCGACAGCGTGGGCGTAGCCGCCGACGTGCCGTTCATGCTCGAGTAGTCGCACTTCGCGTTGTCTTTCAGGTTGGTGGCCGTGCCAGCAATCGCAAAGTCGTTGGTGTCGTCCGGATTGGCACGGCTATAGCCGCGTGCGCAGCCGCTGAGGTCGGTGGAGAAAATCTTGGGGCCGCTGCCGGTTTCGCCGTATTTGCCGCCGTCGCCGTATTCGCCGCCCAGGCCGGTGATCCAGTTCACCGATCCGGCGTTGGAGTAGCTCGACTTGATGCCCTGCGCGTTTGCCGCGCCGACCACGATCACCCCGGGCTCAGCGCTTCGGGGTCATTGGCCGGCGTTTCGCAGCCGATCATGCCGGCGCTGGCACCCACGGTCGGGCACGTGCGCGGCGGAACATTGACGCCGTCGTTGATGGACTCATATTCGTTGCCCGATGCCTTGAGCATGACGAGCCCGCGGCCCCCGCAGGTTCGGGAAGGCGCGCACCGCTGCCTGTGTCGAGGTGGACGTGTCGTACTCCAGCGGCGCCTGCGGGTTCGCGCCGTACGACGCGTTGATGATGTGGCCGTTCTTCGACCAGTCCGCGCCGCCGTAGGCTGCGGTCGTGTCGGATTCGCCGCGCCGATAAAGCGCGCCCCGCCCAGCGTCGCGCGCGGCGCGATCCCCATCACACCCTTGCCGTTCTGCGCCGCCGCGATGATGCCGGCCACGTTGGTGCCATGCGCGTCCTTGATGTTCGCGGGAATGTCTGCCGGTGTCGGATCGTTCGAACCATCGTCGAAGTTGTGCGTCATGTCCAGTTGGCATTGGCGAACAGGTCTTCGTTGTGCACGTCGATGCCGTCATCGAGCACGAGCACGTTCACGCCCTGGCCCTTGATGCCGGCCTTGTGTGCGTCTTCCACGTCGATGTCGGTCGTGCCGTTGGCCACCAGGCCGAACGCCGCGAAGAAGCTCGTCGCCTGCGAGCGCCCATTGGTAGGCGTACAGCGGCTCGGTGCTGCCGGTCTGGCAGGCGTACTTGGCATCAACGCCGGTTTCCGCGCACGTGGATGCGGGCGGCGTGTTGCCGCCGGTGTTGCCGCCGTTGCTGGCGGTGTTGCTTCCCGAGTCCCCACCGCCGCACGCGGCCAGCGCCACGGTGGCGAAGAGCGTCAAGGCAAGCGATTTTCCCGTTATGTCTTTCACAAGACCCCCGTTTTTTGTCGTTGTGTGTTGTGCGAGGTGCGGAATGTCCGCACCGCTCCGACCTGTTCGACGAAGAGAGGCACGTCCGGCGTGCCCGCCGCGAGCACATGGGCACTCGTCAGGTCGGGCCGGATGCTCGCACGCACGTCAGCCGGGATTCAACGGAGATGGCCGCTGCGGCTGCGAACCGGTTCGGCCGTCGCGCGAACCTGTCAGCGCGTCTCAGCTCTGGGCGCCGCAAGCAAGGGAGGAGGGAGGGAAACCAGGTGCGGGAAGAGGGTGCCGCGCGCATCAGCGCATCTGCATGACCCAGGTGCGCCAGTCCTTGTGCTGCACGAACGGCATGGCGGCGGCGCGCCCTTCGACGGCCAGCATGCGCGTCTCGCGGGGCGACATCCCCGTCGCGCCGGTACGCACGCGTAAAGTTCGAGGCGTCGGAAAAGCCGTAGGTCTGCGCGATTTCGGCCACCGAACGGTGTGTCTGCGACCGGTTGGCCAGGATCGCGTGGCACTGCCGCAGGCGCTGCATGCGCAGGTAGTTGAAGAAGCCGCCTTCGCGCTCGAACAGCCGGTACAGCGTGGCACGCGGATGCCGAACTGCGCGGCCACGCCTTCGGGCGAAAGCGCCAGGTCCGACAGGTTGTGCTGCACATGCCGGCAGATCGAGGCAAACAGGCTTTCCCTCACGGACGGCGCATTGGCTTCGGTCACCTGGCAGTTGATGGCGGCCGCAGCCAGTTGCAAGGTGCCCGGGATGACGGCCTGTGCCTCGGCATCGCTCAACTTCCCGACCGACTGATAGAGCGAACACAGGTGATCGCGCAGCAGCCCGAGCATCGGGGCGTCGCCGCGCAGCACGCGCATGCTGAGTTCGTCGGGTGCGCGCAGCAGCGGTGCCAGCAGGCGCCGTGGCACGGCCAGGCTCAGGAAGCGGCTGTCGCTCGTGCTGGTGGCCAGCGGCTGGGCTGCGTCGACGATGAAAAGATCGCCCGGGCGTGTGGCACTGTCGCTTGCGCCGTCGCGCTGTCCGCAACTGCCCTCCAGGTAGTACTGGAGCACGTAGACGTCCATGCCGTCGCGCCCGAGCTTGGAGCAGGACCGGTCATAGTGCTGAGCCTGGGCGCTGATCATGCCCACGCCCGTCTCGCCGCACAGATAGGCGTCGACGCTGGCCTGGAAGCCGTGCGACTGCGGTGCGGCGGAGCGCGTGTCGAACAGCACGTTGATGGCATCCCGCCACGCCGCAAATTGATGCTCGCGCGGCAGCGCAGACGTATCGAAGTGGGAGTGCGGAGGTT